>JASHYB010000048.1 GCA_030043255.1 Thermoplasmata archaeon
CCAGCAGCTCACCGATCTTCGCGACGACCTTCTCCCGCTCGGAGAGCAGGTAGACCAGCTGCGGCTCGCCGTGCTCGCCGACGACCCGGTGGAGCTGGGCGAGCTGCTCGAAGACCTCCTGGATGGCCGCCTTCAGCGTCTCGGCGACGTCCAGCGGCGGCGTGGGGCGGAAGAGGATCGGCTTGCCGCCGGTCGGCTGCGCGTAGCCCTTGGCGGCGAGCGACTCGAGGACCTTGTAGGCGCTCGTGCGCGGGATGCCGGCCGCCGCCGCGACGCCGGTCGCGTCCCCGAGCCCCCGGGCGACCAGCGCGATGTAGGCGCGCGCCTCGTACTGGGTCAGGCCGACCTTGCCGAGCACCCCGGCGGCGCGCCGGAACTCCTCGCTGGTCGGGTTGCCGAGGGCGACGGCGGTCTCCTCGACGGACGACATCGGGCCGACCGCCGGAGCGCTCCGGCGCGGCTTAACGGCTCGGGGACCGCCGCGCAAGCGGCTCGGCGCGCAAGCGGAGCGCCGGTCCCCGTGCGCCCCGAGGACGGCGGTCGCACGCGACCCGCCGCACCGTGGCGGTACACAAGTTTGATGCAGTAAGTGCGCGAGCCGTCGGCGACGCGCCCCGGGATTCCGTCAGGCACCCCGAGAAACGGCCCCCGCGTCGGCGGCGGTTCCTGGTGATATTTACGGGACACTTGCGAACGTTTATCTTCCCGGCCGGCTCGGAAGCTCCGATGGTCGGCGAAACCCCCTCGCACCTCCCCCGGGTAGAGGGAGCCGCCGACCAGCCCACCTTGCCCGGCGCGCCCGCCCCAGGCGTGCCGGGCTTTCCCCGGGTCAGCCGGGCGCGCCTCGCGGGCCGCCGGTCCATCGTTCGCACCAGCCGTATGGACTTTGTCCGGAGGTAAACGTGCCGCTGTACATCGTAGAGCACCGCCACGACGCCGACCGATGCCCGGCGGGCGATCCCAAGATGGCCCCGTTCCTGCTGCAGCTGCTGTCGCCGGCGGCGGCGAAGACCCGGGGCGTGAACATCCACGCCGAGGCGGTCGAGCGCGGCGGACATCACCTCTACGTGATCGTCGACTCGGCGAACGAGCAGCAGGTCCGGGAGTACCTGGCCCCCTTCGGCCAGGCCGGAACGCTCCGGGTCGTCGAGGCGTCCACCTGCGAGGACGTGGTGCACCGGGGCGCCTGCTAGCGCCCCCGAGCGCGTCGGCCCCGGCGGGGCCCGCTCGGAAGACGGATAGGTCGCCGACGCTACGACGGTCGGACCCCGGATGAGCGACGAGAGCGACCGCCGCCTCGGCGGGCTGCTGGGCATCCTCGGGGCCGTGCTCATCGCCCTCGAGGCGATCGTCGACCTGGTCCGCGGGGTCGTCTACCTGGCGATCGGGCGCGGGGCGTTCGGGCTGGGCGCGTTCAGCGAGGCGCTCATCCTGATCGTCTTCGCCGTGCTGGTCGCCGTCTTCGCCGTGCTCGGGAGCCGGCGCCGCGAGTCCCGGGCCACCGTCGCCGGCGCGGTGCTGATCGTCCTGGTCGTCGTCGGCTGGCTCGGGCTGGGCGTCGCCTCCGGCCTGCTCGCGCTCCTCGGCCTGCTGCTGGTGCTGGTCGCCGGCGTCGTCTTCCTCGTCGCCGGACGCTGACGCGGGGGCCGGGCGCCTCCCAAAGGCTTACGGCGGGTCCCGGGCTTTCGCGGGTCCGGCCCCCGGAGGTCAGGCTTGGTCGCACCGGACGTGCTGTCGTTGGACATCAGCGCGGTCGCCATCTCGACCGCGCTGCCGGGGGCGGCCTGGGCGATGCTGTTCGCGCTGGCCTGGCGCTACCCGACGTTCGCCGAGAGCCTGGGGCTCGGGCGGCGGGCGTTCTGGCTGCTGCTGCCGGGAGCGCTCCTCGCCTCGTTCGCCCTCCTGCCGCTCACCCCGGTCTCCAACGACATCCTCGCCGTGAGCTTCGCCGGCGCGGTCTTCCCGCTCGCCGTCGGGATCCTGACGCTGGAGCGCGTCGCCCCGCCGCTGCGGCGGACCGCGGCGCGCCTGTTCGCCTTCCTCGGCGGGGAGACCGCGCTCTTGCTCGCGGTCGTCCTGCTGGCGGACGCGGGCCGGCTCGGCGCCAACCCCTGGCCGGCCGAGCTCGCGCTCGTCGCCGGGCTGGCCGCGGCGGTCGCGCTCGTGGCAATCGGGGTCGAAGGCCGGGAGGGGACGGGCGCCGGGCGCGTGGTCGCCGGCGTGGTCGGGCTGACGACGGTCACCCTGGTGCTCACCTTCGCCACCGCCCGGGCGATCCCGGGCGTCGGCATCTCCGAGGGGTTCCCGTACTACCTCATCCCCCCGATGGTCGCGGGGGCGCTCGCCGTCCTCGCCGCGCCGCTGATCGTGCCGGGTCAGGAGGGCTTCGCGCTCCCCATCGGCTTCTTCGTCGGCGGGTGGGGGGTGGTGCTCGGCGCGGACGTCCTCTGGGAGCCGCCGCTCTACGTGGGCGGACCCTCCGGGCTCTACGCCATCGGCGGCGCCGGGGTCCTGGACCTGGTCTACCTGTCGGCGTTCCTCGGGCTGCTCGCCGCCTGGGGATCGCATCGCCTGCTCGGCCGGGGGTACGCCCCGGTCGGCGCGCCCCTCCCGCACGAGCCGGTGAGCCCCACCGGACGGCTGCGCGAGGCGTACGTCCGGGGCGTCGAGGGCGCGACCAACGCCTCGCTGGAGGCGTCGGCCGGCGCCGCCCGCGCCGCGGCGCTCCAGGCCCGTCGCCTGCTGGGCCAGGACCCGACGGTCGGAGGCCGGCCGTGGGACGGGCTCGCGGTCCCGGGCTGGGTGGTGAGCGACCAGGCGAACCTGGACGGGGTCGCCCGCGCCGGGTCGACCGACCCGCGGGAGGCGGTCCGGGCCTGGGTCACCGCCCGAGCGCTCGTCCGGCTCGGCGCCCACTACTCCCAGGCGCGCTTCGCCTCGCTCCTGGAGCGGCTGGTCGCCTTCGTCATCGACGTCGCGCTGCTGGCCGGGCTCGGGGCGGCGGTCTTCGTCGCGATCGTCGCGGCCACCCCGGGCGGGCTCGACGGGGCGCTGTCGTCCGTCGCGCTGAACACCGGGATCTACGCGTTCGTCGCGTTCTCGCTGCTCTACTTCGCGCTCACCGAGCTCTGGACCGGGGCGACCGTCGGCAAGTGGATCCTGCGCATCGAGGTGCGCGACCGCGCGCTGCGCCCGGTCAGCGGGCTCGCGTCGTTCCTGCGGAACTCCCCGCTGCTGCCGGCGATGACGTTCGTCTCCTTCGGGGTCGCGCTCTCCGTCGTGGTGCTGATGCGCGGGCTCGGCGGCAGCGCCGACCTCATCGGCCTCGGGACGCTCGCGGTGCTGAGCATCGGCCTGTTCGTCGTCGTCGGCGTCGGGCTCGCCGGGGTGGTCGGGGTCCTCGCGATCGCCCTGACGGCCGAACGGCAGCGGCTCGGCGACCTCTGGGCCGGGACCTGGGTGCTCCGCCGGGCTAGCGCGGCGCGCCCTCCGCCTTCGGGGGCGATGGGGCCGCCCCGCTCTTGGTGAGCGGGATCGCGATCGACGAGACGTTCGCCTCGCGCCCCTCGCGGTTGGTCAGGCGCTCGGTGTCGATGGAGATCGCGCCGATCTCGACCTGGCCCTCCAGGAACCGGCGGCGGACGACCTCGACGACGTCCACCGCCTTGCCGATGGCGTTGCCCCGGGCCTTGACGACGACCGGACCGGCGCCGGAGTTGAGCTGCGTGACGACCTGGAAGACGTAGGTCATCGTCGGCTTCAGGCCGATGAAGACGACCGGCCCCCGCGCGTCGCCGTCCATGGGTCGGCGGCACCGAGCCGGCCTACAAGGCCTTTGTCGCCGGACCCGGCGCGGCACGACGCCGGCCGCCGCGCCGGCACCGGCGTCCGGCCGCGCGAGCGGCGCCTCGGGCTCACAAAGGTTAATGGCCGGGCCCCGTACGCGCGCACCGGGTTCTGCAGGGGTGGCCCAGCTTGGTCAAAGGCGCCAGGTTGAGGTCCTGGTCTCGTAGGAGTTCGTGAGTTCAAATCTCACCCCCTGCATCCCCCGGTCCCCGCCGACGCGCCCGGAAGAACGGAGCGCCTGCGCCGGTTCACGTTAAGCCCCCGGTCCCCCTTGTTTCCTGCGGCGATGGCGAGCCGGACCGTGAGCTGCCCCGCCTGCGGCGCCCCGGTCCCGCCGGGCGTGCGGAGCTGCGTCGTCTGCCGCGCCCCGCTCGTGCCGGCGGGCGCCGGCGGGGGGAACGACCCGGGCGCCTCCCGGGGCTCGCGGGTTCCGGAGAACCCGTTCGCCACCGACCTGAACCGACGCCTGGCGCGACTGGCGCAGTGGAGCGAGGCCTCCGAACCGCTGGGCGTCGCCGTCCCGCGCCTGCCGCCCTGGGCCGAGGAGGTCGCGGTGCGCTCGCGCACCCCGGAGCCGTGGGCCGAGGTGGTCCGTGCGGTGGAGCGGCTCGCGCAGCGGCGCATCGTCGAGGCGTTCGACCGCTGGGAGGAGCGCACGACGGCGCGGATCGGGCGGCTGGAGGCCTACGCGGTCGACAGCCGCCTCGAGCGGAGCCAGGTGGAGGACGCTGTGCACGCCGCCCGGCTCGGCGACGTCGCGCAGGCCCTCGCCACCTTCCAGCAGGTCGATCGGGTCGTCGCGCTCAAGGAGCGGCACCTCGACCAGGCCCGGGGGGAGCTGGAAGGGCTGCTCGCGTTCCTGCGGGACCTGGAGGCCCTCGGCGTGGTCGACGCCTCCGAGCCCGGCGAGGTCGCCGGTGAACTGGAGCGCGAGCTGCGCACCGGTCGGCTGGCGCCGCTCAAGCGCCGACTGCGCCTGTTGCGGACCCAGGCGGTCGAGCGGCTCACCGAGGCGCTGCCCGCCCAGGTCCGGGAGGTCGGCGACCGGGTGGCCGCCGAACCCCGCGGCGACAACGGCTACGACGCGGAGGCGCTCGAACTGGCGGTCGCGACGCGGGCGATCCTCGCCGGCCGCCCCGAGGAGGGGGTCCGGCGCCTGCGCGCGCTGCGCGAGGCCCGCGGCCTATCGATGGCGCCGGTCGAGCGGACCGGACCGGCGGCCTAGCCGAGGACCCGCTCGAAGAAGCGGATGTCCTCGCCGTACTCGTGCCGGTGCAACAGGCCGCTCTCGACGAAGCCGAGCTTGCGGAACAGCTGCGCCGCCCCTTGGAACCGGGCGAGCGGGTCGGTCCAGACGGTGGCGGCGTTCGAGTGCCGGGCCCAGTCGACGGCCGCGTGCACGAGGCCGGTGGCGGCCCCCTGGCGCCGGCCCTCCGGGTCGACGGCGAGATGGACGAGACGGCAGGCGCCGTGCCGCAGCTCGCAGCCGACGACCCCGATCAGGTGGCCGTTGCGCCGCGCGGCGAAGTACGTCACCCCCTCCATCCAGCTGGTGAACTCGAGCGGGGCCGGCTGCCAGGCCTTCGCGAGCTCGTTCGGCAGCCCGGCCTCCGCCTCCCAGACCTTCTTGTACAGCGAGCAGATCGCCGGGATGTCCTGGTGGGTCACCCGTTCGACGGAGAACTCCGCCGCCGGTTTCCCGTTCGACGACGCGGCGCGCTCGGCTCGCCGGTCCGACCCTTGGTCCGTTGCCACGCTGGGTCCCCCGGTCAACGAGTGAGCGCTGAGACGCTCGACCGCTCTTGAATCTTGCTTCGTCGGCCGCGGGCCGCCGGTCCGCTCACGGCGTGTGGCGGGACGGGGTGCGGGGGAACGGCGTCGTCTCGCGGATGTGCTCGCGGCGCAGCACCCAGCGCAGCAGGCGCTCGATGCCGAGGCCGAAGCCGGCGTGCGGGACGCTCCCGTGCCGGCGGAGGTCGAGGTACCAGTCGTACTCGGTGACGTTCGCGCCGGTCTCCTGCAGCCGCTCGGTGAGCCGCAGCAGGTCGGTCTCGCGGCAGGAGCCGCCGACCATCTCCCCGTAGCCTTCCGGGGCGAGCAGGTCGGCCGCCTCGACGGTCCGCGGGTCCTCCGGCGAGCGCAGCATGTAGAACGCCTTGAGCTCCCTCGGGAACTGGGTGACGAACAGCGGCACGCGCTCCTCGATGGTCAGCGCCCGCTCCTCCGCCGTGCCGAGGTCGCTCCCCCAGCGGACCGGGAACCCCTGGGCGGCGAGGCGGTCGATCGCCTCGGCGTAGCGGATCCTCGGGAACGGCGCGCGCAGGCTCGCGAGCTCCTCCGGGGGCCGGCCGAGCGCGCGCAGCTCCGCCGGCCGCCGCTCGGCGAGCGCGTGCGTGACGGCGACGATCATGCGCTCCTCGAAGTCCAGCAGGCCGCTGAGGTCGCACCAGGCGAGCTCGACCTCGAGGTGCAGGTACTCGGTGAGGTGCCGGGGGGTCCGCGACTTCTCGGCCCGGAACGACGGGGTGAGCGCGTAGACCCGCTCGTTCGGGAAGAGCAGCGCCTCCAGGTACAGCTGCGCGGTCTGCGACAGGTAGCCCGGACGGCCGAAGTAGTCGATGGTGAACGCCTCGGCGCCCCCCTCCGCCGCGTTGCCGGAGAGGACGGGCGGGGTCATCTCCAGGACCTCCTCGCGGTCGAGGAACTCGCGCAGCGCCCGCAGCGCCTCGGCCTTCAGCCGGAACGTCGCGACGTGCTCCGGCGAGCGGATGGCGAGGTGCCGCTTGTCCAGGAGGAACTCCTCCGTCTGCTCGGCGAAGATCGGGAACGCCTCGCCGGCGTGGACGACGCGGATCGAGCTCGCCCGCAGCTCCCGGCCCCCGGGGGCGCGCCGGTCCTCGGCGACGGTCCCCTCGACCTCGATCGCCCCTTCGGTCTGCACGTGCTCGGCGGCCTCGAACGCCTCGGGGCCGATCGCGTCGCGGCGCGCCGTCACCTGGACGGAGCCGGTCCGGTCGCGCAGCACGACGAACAGGATCCCTCCGGAGGAGCGGGCCCGCTGGACCCAGCCGCGCAGGCGCAGCGGCTGACCGAGCGCCTCCGGCACGAAGGCGCGGGAGACCGTCCCGAACGCGGGGGAGCTCACTGGTACTCCCGCCACTTGTGCCCGCACTTGGTGCACTCGAAGATCCGGGTCTCGGGCTCGTCCGCCCCGCGCGTCTGGCGCAGGACCCAGTACGCCTCGCCGTTCTGGCACTTCGGGCAGGTCTCTTCCGCCTTCGGCAGCGTCGCGGTCTTGGTCTCGACCACGGCGACCTCGCGCGCCTCCGGGGTCGACCGCCCGACCTCGACCCCGCGGCCGAGCGGCAGGGTGTGGCCGCAGCCGGAGCAGCGCCAGACGTGCGCCGTCCGGTCCGGCTGCATGAGCCGCTTGCACCGGGGGCAGAACATGGAACCGTTGGGAGCGGGCGCGGGCTCTTTACGCTTCGGCGGGGCGGCCTCAGCCGGTGAGCTGCTCGGGCGGACCGGCGCTCGACGGGGGCGCCTCGGGGGCCGCGACGCTCAGCGGCAGCGGCGACGCCGGCGTGCCGGGCCGCAGCAGCTGCCGGACGTGCTCCCAGCGCCGGGCGAGGTCGGCCTGCGTGCCGATGTCGTGCCGCACGTAGTAGCTGCCCCGGACGTGGCGCAGCGCGTTCTCGACGCGCGTCGCGGCCTCGTGGATCGCGCTCGCCTCGCCGACCAGGGCGATCCCCCGGCCCGTGCCGAGCCGGACGCTCGCCGGGCCGGCCGCTTCCACGCTGCCGTAGACGACGTGCACCCCGTCGGCCTCGATCTCCGGCTCGTCCAGTTCGACGGTCGCGCCGGGCGTCGCCCGGCTGCCGTAGCCGACCGGCACGAGGTAGCGGACGACCGTCGCGCGCAGGCGGAACCGCACCAGGTTCGGGTCCAGGTGGCCGGTGGCGACCCCGAGCAGCAGCCCGGAGAGGTCCCCCTCCTCGTAGAGCGTGAGCGCGTTGATCCCCTCGGGATCGCCGAAGCGCACGTTGCACTCCAAGAGCTTGGGGCCGGAGGCGGTCAGCATGAAGCCGCCGTACAGGACCCCGCGGAACGACAGGCCCTCGGCCCGCAGTGCGGCGACCGCCGCGCTGAGCGTCTCGCGCGCGCGGTCGCGGTCCGCGGCGCTCAGGAACGGCAGGAGATGGTCCCGCTGGGAGTACGAGCCCATCCCGCCGGTGTTCGGCCCCTGGTCCTGCTCGAGGGCCCGCTTGAAGTCCTGGACGGCCGGCATCGTCGCGAGCCCGTCGTCCGTGACGAACGCCATCAGGCTGAACTCCTCGCCCTCCAGCTTCTCCTCGAGGAGCGCCCGCTCCCCCTGCACCAGCAGCGTCTTCGCGTAGGCGGCGCCCGCCGAGCGGTCGGCGAAGTCGGCCCCCTGGACCCGGACCCCCTTGCCGGCGGTGAGCCCGTCCGGCTTGACGACGAACGGTCCGTCGAACGCGGCGACGGCGCGGTCGACCTCCTCGGGGGAGGCGAGGACGGTGACCTTCGGCTGGCCGGCGACCCCGTGGCGCGCGAGCAGTTCGCGGCAGTAGACCTTGGAGGATTCCAGCCGCGCGGCCTCGCGGGACGGGCCGACCGTCGGCAGCTCCTTCGCCCGCAGCGCGTCGGCGAGGCCCGCCGCCAGCGGCGCCTCCGGACCGATCACTACCCCGTCGACCCGCTGCTGCAGCGCGAAGGCGACGATCCGCTCGGTGTCCGCCGGCCCGAGCCGGGCGGAGGCCCGGGCGAGCCGCTCCAGCCCGGGGTTCGCGTTCGGGCTCGCGACGACGAGCTCGGCCTCGGCGCGGGCGAGCGCGAGCCCGAGGGCGTGCTCGCGCGCCCCTCCGCCCACGACCAGCCAGCGGGTCACGGGGCGGGGGACGGGCCGGTGGATAAAGGGCCGTCGGCGGCGCCGGCGCCGCGCCGCCAGAGTTAAGTGCCGACCGTCGGTGGATGAGCTTCCCGGAGCCGCCGATGGAGATCCGCGTCGTCGAGAAGGAGCACGACCTGCTCCGCCTGGAGGTCCCGAAGGGCGAGGAGACCCTCCTCGTGCCGCTGGTCGAGGCGCTCCAGCGGGAGGAGAAGGTCGTGGAGGCCCGCTACCTGCTCGGCCATCCGTTCCTCGACCGCCC
This sequence comes from Thermoplasmata archaeon, assembly GCA_030043255.1. Classification (GTDB taxonomy): domain Archaea; phylum Thermoplasmatota; class Thermoplasmata; order Lutacidiplasmatales; family UBA184; genus Lutacidiplasma. The sequence continues at coordinate 9,018 of JASHYB010000048.1, forward strand.
GACGCTCCAGCTCCGCACCAAGGGCGAGAAGCCCCAGCAGGTCCTCAAGCGCGTGCTCAAGGACCTGACCGACCTCTACGACGACCTGCTCGCCGACTTCGAGAAGACGGCGGACAAGCTCAAGGCCTGAACCTTCCCCCTCCTCCGATGCTCAAGGAGTGCGCCCAGCACGGCTACTTCCGCGCCGAGAGCTGCCCGGTCTGCGGGCAGGGCGGCCGCTTCGTCCTGAACGACCGGGAGCTGGACCACCTCGGGCGGGTCCTCACCGGCATCCTGCGCCACTTCCCGGACCGCTACGGCCTCAGTGCCGACCCGCACGGCTGGGTCGAGCTCCCCGCGATCGCCCGGGCGATCGCGCAGCGCCATCCGGTCTACCGCTGGCTGAAGCCGCAGCACCTGGTGGCGATCGCCGAGACCGACGCCAAGGGCCGCTATGAGGTCCGCGACGACCGGATCCGGGCCACCTACGGCCACACCCTGGAGGTCGACCTCGACCTGCCGACCGACAACATCCCGGAGCACCTGTACTACCCGGTCACCTCCGACGAGGCGACGATCGTGCTGGAGGTCGGCCTTCGGCCGTCCGACCGGCGCAAGGTCCACCTGTCGAAGACCGCCGCCGACGCGGTCGCCGCGGGCAAGGTCCGGACCCCCGAGCCGATCGTGCTGGAGGTCGACGTGCGGCGGGCGCAGGAGGAGGGGATCGTGATCATGCGGGCCGGCAAGACCGTCTTCTTGGTCGACCGGATCCCCGCCGAGCTGCTCCGCCGGTCCGAGGCGGCGGCCGCCGAGGGCTCCGCCCCGCCCGAGCCCTAGCCGAAGCCGTCGTCCCCGACGTTGGACTCGTACTCGGTCGCGACGTAGACCGTGATCGTCAGGTTGCTGCTCGCCGGGTAGGCGTTGGTCAGCACGAAGGTGTAGTCGTCGGTGTACTCCGCGGTGAAGACGATCCGGCCGCTGCCCTCGGACGGGGTGGACCAGACCGGCGAGCCGCTCCCGTTCTGCACGAGATTGTTCCAGGCGCTCTCGTTGTAGACCGACAGGCTCACGTTCGCCTCGTAGGGGATCAGGCTGGTGAAGTTCCCGACGATGTAGTCGCCGCCGGTGACGTTCCCCTCCAGGATCGGGACGTAGCCCGGCGCGACGTGGTAGGTCCCGGTCGTGGTCAGCGGGTCGGCCGCGACCGGCGGGCCGGAGAGCACCGCGTCGATCATCGTGTAGGCGAGGCCGACGGCGACCGTGATGACGAGCGCCGCCATCAGGAACTGCATCAGGCGCACCCGTCGGCGCACGTCGGTCGGCGCGCGCGCCAGCGCGCCGGCGGCGACCGGCTTGTCCGCGCCGCAGATCCCGCACTTCGTGGCCCCCGGAGCGACGGCGGTCCCGCAGAAGCTGCAGGAGCCCCAGGTGTTGGCGGGGATGCTCGCGGCCATCGGCCCTCGAGCCGGGGGGGCTCCTTTTCGGGTTTCGTACGAACCCGGGGGCGGCGGGGGTGCGGCTCAGGCCTTCTTCTTCGGGAGCCCGACGTTCAGCAGGACGTTCTTGACCCGGGTGTAGCTGGCGACCCCGGCGACCCCCTGCTCGGAGCCGAGGCCGCTGTCCTTGAAGCCGGCGAACGGGCTCTGCGGGAAGGTCAGCGGCGGCTCGTTCACGACGACCGTGCCGGCCTCCAGGCGCCGGGCGAGCGTGTGCGCGGCGGCGAGGTCCCGGGTCCAGAGCCCGGCGAACAGCCCGTAGGGGGTCTCGTTGGCGAGCCGGACCGCCTCGTCCAGCTCGCGGAAGCCGAAGACCGACAGCACCGGGCCGAAGATCTCCTCCCGGGCCGCGCGGGAGGCCGGCGGGAGGTCGGCGACGACCGTCGGCCGGACGAAGTTGCCGTCGGCGAGCTTCGGCCCGGAGGCCTTCGCGCCGCCGGTGACGATCGTGCCCCCGTCCTCCCGCGCGACGCCGACGTAGTCGAGCACCCGGGACTCCTGCTCGCGGGAGACCAGCGGGCCCATCTCGACCCCGTCGTCCGTGCCGGGCCCGAGGACGAGCGCCTCCGCGAGGCCGCGGAGCTTGTCGAGCAGCGGCAGGCGGACCGACTCGTGGACGATCAGCCGCGAGCCGGCCCAGCACATCTGGCCGGCGTTGCCGAAGATGCCGAAGCCGACCCCCCGCGCCGCGCGGTCGAGGTCGGCGTCCGCGAGCACGACGATCGGGCTCTTGCCCCCGAGCTCGAGCGTCGCGGGGACCAGGCGCTCGGCGGCGAGGACGCTGATCCGGCGGCCGACCTCGCTGCTCCCCGTGAAGGTGACCGAGCGGCAGCGCTTGTCGCGCACCAGCGCCTCGCCGAGCCGGCCCCCCGGCCCGGTGACGACGTTCAGGATGCCGTCCGGCAGCCCGGCGGTCTTCGCGAGGCGGGCGAAGCGGACGGCGGTGAGCGGCGTGAGGCTCGCCGGCTTCAGGACCGCCGCGTTGCCGGCGGCGAGCGCCGGCGCCACCGAGCGCATCGCGAGCAGCAGCGGATAGTTCCACGGGGCGATGTGCACGGTGACCCCGAGCGGCTCGCGCACGGTGTAGTTGAACCGGCTGCCGGGCACCGGGATCGTCGTCCCTTCGAGCTTGTCGGCGAGCCCGCTGACGTACTCGAGGGTCCGCACCACGTAGCCGACGTCGATGCGCGACTCGCGCAGCGTCTTGCCCATGTTGCGGCTCTCCAGGACCGCGAACTCCTCCTGCTGCTGCTCGAGGAGCTGGGCGAGCCGCAGCAGCACCTTCGCGCGCTGCGCCCCGTCGCCCGCCGACCAAGGGCTGGTCTCGAACGCCGCCTGCGCGACCTCCATCGCCCGGGCCGCGTCCTCCGCCGATCCTAGGGCAACCCGCGCCAGCGGCCGGTTCGTGGCGGGGTCGAGCAGCTCCGCCGTCTCCCGGTGGGGCTCGACCGACTCGACGCCCCCGATCACCGGACCGTAGACCGCTTCGCTCGCCATCGCCGCCGACGAGGCCCCCGCTCAGATAGCGGTTGACCTGTCCTCCGTGCCGAGCGGGCGATCGCCCCGACGGCCCCTCACGGAGCGGGCCGGCCCGGTCCGTCCGACGCGGCGCCGGGGACCTCGGGCTCGCTGAGCGGATAGGCCCGGCCCTTCCAGGTCACGCTGCCGCCCCGCAGCCCGCGAACGAGCGACGTCGCCACGACGACCAGGTAGAAGCCGACCGCCAGCGGGAAGGCGAGGCCGTAGGCGGCCGGCGCGCCGACCGCCCGCGAGAAGGCGACGTGCTTGCCGAACAGGGCCACCTCGAGCACCGCACCCGTCACGACCAGTGCAAGGCTCCCCACGAGCCAGCCGACCGGCAGCAGGGCGAGCGGCAGCCAGAACAGGCCGACCAGGCCGGCGAGGTACGCCGCCTGGCGGGCCGCGGAGAACCGCGTCCCGTGCACGTTCTTGAGGATCCCTTCGAACATCTCGTGCCGGTCCCGGTACATCCGGGTCGTCGCGAGGCCCGGGGCCCAGGCGACGCGGAGCACTTTGCCGGCCTGGCGGAACCGCCGGGCGATCGCCACGTCCTCCAGGACCCGGCCCCGGACCGCCGCGTGCCCTCCCAGCTCGACGTAGTCCGCCCGCCGTACGAGCCAGTACTGCCCGTTGGCCATCGCGGTCTTCGAGCCGGCCCGGTTGACGTGCGGCGCCCGGAACGTGGTGAGCACGAACTGCACGTAGAGCGGCAGCACGACCCGTTCCCAGAAGCCGAGCATCTCGACGCGGGGGGCGATCGTCGCGAGCGCCGCTCCCTCCCGCTCCGCCCAGGCCACGGTCGTGCGCACCGCGGCGGGGTCCAGTCGCACGTCCGCGTCGACGAAGAGCAGCCAGTCCCCGGTCGTCGCCTGGGCGCCGGTCCAGCAGGCCCAGCTTTTGCCGACCCACCCCGCGGGCAGGGGCGGCTCGTCGACGAGGCGCACCCGGGGGGCCCGGGCCTGGACGACCGACCGGGTCCGGTCGCGCGAACCGCCCTCGACCACGACGATCTCGCGGAGCGCTAGGTCCTGGGCCAGTAGGCTGTCGAGCGCCGCGGGGAGCTCCGCCTCCTCGTCGCGGGCCGCGAGCACGACGCTGACGCGGCCGGCCGCCGACGCTCCGGCTCCGGGGGCGGCCGGGTCGAGCCGGGGCATCTCGCGCGCCAGCCAGAGGGCGAGCCCCTGGTAGAGCAGCACGACGACCGCGGCCACCTCCGCCGCGACGACGACGACCAGCGAGAGCACAGGAACGCCAGGCCCCGTTTTCATTAATCTCCGCTCGCTGCGACGCGAGGGGTGGTTCGCGGTGGGCACCGTGGAGCACCCGAGGATCCGGCCGGGCACCCTCGAGGACCGGCGGTACCAGGCGACGATCGCCGACGCGGCCGTCGAGCACAACACGCTGGTCGTGCTCCCGACCGGCCTCGGCAAGACCGCGATCGCGCTGCGGGTCGCGGCCGAGGCGCTGCTGCGCGCGCCGAGCCGGTCCGTCCTCTTCCTCGCGCCGACCCGCCCGCTGGTGGTGCAGCACGCCGACGAGGTCAGCCGGACCCTGTTCGCCCCCCCGCCGCTCGTGCTGACCGGCGCCGTCGCGCCGGAGCGGCGGGCGGAGCTCCTCCGCCCGCCGCAGATCGTCGTGGCGACCCCGCAGGTCGTCGCGAACGACCTCGGCGACGGCGGCTTCCCGCTGGCGACGTTCTCGCTGATCGTCTTCGACGAGGCGCACCGGGCGGTCGGCGACTACCCGTACGTCGCGATCGGCCGGGCGAACCGGGAGGGCCCGAACGCCCGGGTCCTCGCCATGACCGCCTCGCCGGGCGGGAGCCTGCCGCGCATCCGCGCGGTCTGGGCGAACCTGTCCATCGACCGGTTCGAGTACCGCACGGAGGAGAGCCCGGACGTCGCGCCCTACCTCCACGGGATCGGCGTCGAGACGGTCGTCGTGCCGGTGCCCCCGGAGGTCCGGCACCTCGCGATCCTGCTGACCGCCGCCATCGGCCGGGCCGGCCAGACGCTCACGAGGCTCGGACTGCTCGCCGAGGGGGACCGGAGCCGGCGGTCGGTGCTCGCGGTCGGCGAACAGCTGCACCGGCAGGTCGCCGTCGCCCGGAGCACTGGCGGGCCGGCCTCGGCGAGCCTCTGGCAGGCGGTGACCGCGCAGTCGGTGATGATGAAGGGCCTGCACGCGCTGGACCTGATCGAAAGCCAGGGGGTCGACGCGCTCAGGGAGTTCCTGAGCCGGCAGAGCGCCCCGAGCGGCCGACGGGCGACCCCGGCCCAGCGGGCGTTCCTCGGCGACCCGGACGTCCAGGAGGTGCGCCGCCGCCTCGCGGAGATCACCCTCGAGCACCCGAAGCTGGCCACCGCGGTGACGCTGGTCGCCGAGGAGCTCCGCGCCCGGCCCGCCGCGCGGGCGATCGTCTTCTCGCAGTTCCGCGACACCGTCGACCGGCTGGTGCGGGAGTTCGAGGCGCTGCACGACAGCCGGGTCCGCGCGGCGCGGTTCGTCGGGCAGGCCGCCCACGGCGACGCCCCCGGCCTGTCGCAGAAGGAGCAGGTGGCGCTGCTGGACCGGTTCCGTCGCGGCGAGCTGAACGCGCTGGTCGCCACCTCGGTCGCCGAGGAGGGGCTCGACATCCCGGCGACCGACCTGGTGGTCTTCTACGAGCCGATCCCGGACGTCATCCGGACGATCCAGCGCCGGGGCCGGACCGGCCGGGCCCGCGCCGGCCGCGCGGTCGTGCTGGTGGCCGCCGGAACGCGGGACGAGGGGCTCCACCGGGGCGCCTCGGCGCGCGAGCGCCGGATGCACACGATGCTCGAGAAGGTGGAGCGGGAGGCGGCCGCGGGGATCGGCCCGGCGCCGCCCGAGCCGCGGAAGGTCCAGCGGCTGCTGTCGGAGTACCGCTAGCGGCCGGTGCTGCCGAAGCCCCCGACGCGGGAGCTGACCGGCACGACCCGGCCCTCGCGGAACGAGGCCGGGCCGTTGGCGACGAGCCGGACTTGGGCGATCCGGTCGCCGACCTCGATCCGGTACCGACCGTCGAACAGGTACGTCAGCGGGACCCGCACCTCCCCGGAGTAGTCGGGGTCGACCGTGCCGGGGGCGTTCACCATCAGCACCCCGCGCGAGGCGAGGCCGCTGCGGGGACGGACCTCCAGGAAGGTGCCCGCCGGGCACCGCACCTTGAGGCCCGTGCGGACCAGCTCGACCCGGCCGCGCACCAGCACCGCGGCGGCCGCCGCCGCCAGGTCGAAGCAGGCCGAACCGTCGGTGGCGCGCGCCGGCAGCCGCGCCTCCGGCGTCTCGGGCAGGAACTCCACGTCCACGGTGCGCAGCCGTTCGGGCATGCCCGGCCGAGACCCGCGGCTTCTTACCTGTCGCGGGCGGCCGGCCCGGCCGGCTCCCCGTCGCCCGGTTCGTCCCCCTCGCCGTGGCTGGCGAGCCAGCGCGCGACCAGGTGCCCCTCGGCCCGGCGCAGGAGCTTGCCGAGCCCGACCGCGCTCCGCCCGCTGGAGCGGGCCAGCCGGTTCAGCGTCGTCCGTCGCGGGATCGCGTAGTAGCCGAGCGCCCAGGCGCGGGCGAGCGCGCGGGCCTGCAGCGGGGTGAGCCCGCCGTCCTCCCGCTCCGGGACCGTCGGCCGGGCGCTCGCCCGGACCAGCCGGTACGGGAACTCCTCGCGGTCGAGCCGCCGCAGCACCCGGCGGAGCGCCGCCTCCTCGCCGTGGAACGAGGCGACCGTCTCCTCCGCGGTCAGGCGGAACGGCGCGGCCGGGCTGATCCCGCCGCCCGCCAGCGCGAGCCACTGCCGGAGCCGCTCGGGGTTGCGCTGGCGGGCGAGGATGACGTAGTCCCGGCTCCGCGGACGGACGTCGACGACCTCGAACCGGGAGAGGCCGTAGAGGGACCGGATCCTGCGCGCGTCCCGCTCGATCTCGGCGGCCGAGCGCAGCGGGCCGCGGCGGCGCAGCCGCAGCAGCTCGAGCCGCGAGCCGGCGTCCAGCCGCAGCGTCTCCAGGAGCTCGATCTCCTCGAACTTTTCGAACAGGCCGTCCGGCACGACCCCCAGCCGGACGAGGTCGTCGGTCCGGAATCGCAGGGTGACCGCCTGCATCGGGACGTCGAGGCGGGGTTCGGTTATGAACCCTGGCCGGGCGCCGCGGAAAGCTAAGAACGGCCGCGGGCTCGGCGGCGGCCGTGCCGTTCCGGTCGCTGGGGGAGTTCCTGGAAGCGCTGGAGGGGCGCGGCGACCTCGTCCGGGTGACGGGACCGCTCTCGCGGGACCTGGAGATCGCCGAGCTGACCCAGCGGGTGCACCGGGCCGACGGTCCGGCGCTCCTGTTCGAGAACGTTCCCGGCGCGTCCATGCCGGTCGTGACCAACCTGCTGGGCTCGACCCGCCGGATCGCGCTCGCCCTGGGGGCGAAGGACCTCGAGGAGGTCGCCGCGCGGGTCGCGCACCTGACCCGCCTGCGACCGCCGGCCGGGCTCGCCGGGGCGCTCCGGGACCTCGAGGGGACGATGGAGACGCTGGCCAGCGTCCGCGCGCTCGCCCCCAAGCGGGTCCGCTCGGGGCCGTGCCAGGAGGTCGAGGAGGAGGAGGTCGACCTCGACCGGCTGCCGATCCTCAAGTGCTGGCCGAAGGACGGCGGACGGACGGTCACGTTCCCGGTGGTGATCACGAGCGACCCGGAGACCGGCACCCAGCACGCCGGGATCTACCGCCTGCAGCAGTACGACCGGACCCGCCTCGGCTTCCACGCGCAGCTCCACCGCGTAGGCGCGAACAACCTGCGCAAGTGGGCCGCCCGGGGCGAGCGGATGCCGGTCGCCGCGGCGATCGGCGCGGAGCCGGCGACCGTCTTCAGCGGGCTCGCCCCGGTGCCCGAGGGGATCTCCAACTTCGCCTTCGCCGGGCTCGTGCGCGGGGAGGCGGTCGAGCTCGTCCGGGCGCGCAGCATCGACCTCGAGGTGCCGGCCTCCGCTGAGATCGTCCTGGAGGGCTACGTCGAGCCGGACGAGCGCGTGGTCGAGGGCCCGTTCGGCGACCACACCGGCTACTACTCCGCCCCCGAACCGTTCCCGGTCTTCCACGTGAGCCGGATCACGCGGCGGGAGCGGCCGGTCTACCTCGGCACGGTCACCGGCAAGCCCTCGACCGAGGACGCGGTCCTGGGCAAGGCGGTCGAGCGGATCTTCCTGCCGGTGGTCCGGCTCGTCCTGCCGGAGCTCGTCGACATGAACCTGCCCGCGGAGGGGCTGTTCATCAACGTCGCGATCGTCGCGA
>JASHYB010000049.1 GCA_030043255.1 Thermoplasmata archaeon
CGGCTGAGCCGGGAGGTCGAGGCGCTGATCGCCAACGACCGGATCTACTCGCCGCAGGGGCTCGAGCTGCAGCGCGAGCGCGGACGGCGGGGCGAGGAGCGGATGCACCGCTGGCTCGACAAGCACGGCCTCGGCTTCCGGACCGAGAAGGACCTGCGCGGCAAGTACCAGAAGACGCCGGACGCGCTGCTGGACGAGCCGATCCTGTTCTACGGGCAGAAGCTGACCTGGATCGAATCGAAGGCGAACTTCGGGGACGACGTCGAGCTCCGCAAGAACCTCAAGCGCCAGCTCGCCCCCTACACGGAGATCTTCGGCGAGGGGGCGGTCGTCTACTGGTACGGCTACGTCGACGGCGCCGAGTCGCCGCCCGGCATCCTGCTGTGGGACGCCGAGACGTTCGAGGCGATCACGCCGGTCGTCAAAGAGCCCCCGGCGCGAGCTCACGCTGGGCACCCGTCGCGAGATCACGCTCGATCACCGCTCCCGGGCTCGCCTCCCGAAGCCCGAGGATCAGCGCCCGACGGGCCTTCCGACGCGCCGCCTCCCTGAGCTGGCGGGAGAGCGAGCGGCCCAACAGGTCGCCGTCGGCCGAGACGCCGGCGCGGCGCAGCCGCTCGACCAGCGCGAGGCCCTCCGGCACCAGCTCCGGGCGCGCGAGCACCACGTAGGCGTCCAGCGGCGGCTCCCCCTCCGGCCAACGCCCGGCGTCGCGCAGCAGCGCCTCCAGCGTCTGGTCCCCAAGGGCGAGCCCGGCCGCCGGGGTCGGCGGCCCGCCGAACAGCTCGATGAGGTGGTCGTAGCGGCCGCCGCCGAAGACCGACCGGCCGTCGCCGGTCCGTGCGAACGCCTCGAAGACGCTGGAGGTGTAGTAGGCGAGGCCGCGGACGACGGTCGGGTCGTAGACGATCCGGTCCGACAGGCCGACCCGCTCGAGCAGGCCTAGCAGGCGCACCAGGCGGGCCACCCCCTCCTTCGCCGGGGCGTCGAAGCCGCGGTGCTCCAGGTCGGCGAGGAAGGCGGGCGCCTCGGCCGGCGGGATGCCGTCGCCGGCCCCGCGCAGCAGCTCCGCGACCTCGCCGGTCCGCTCCGCCGGGACGCCGGCGGCCTGCAGCTCGCCGGCGAACTCGGCGGTGCTGGTCTTGCGGTAGCGGTCGACCGCCCGGAAGAACCGACCCGGCTCGGCGGCGCCGAACAGCCGTCCCAGCCCCTCCGCCACCGCGCGGTCGTTCAGGCGGAAGGCGTAGAGCCCCTTCGCCCCGGCCTCGTCCAGAAGCAGCGAGGCGGTGGCGAGCAGGTCGAGCTCCGCCTCCAGGCCCGGCACGCCGAGGATGTCCAGGTTGAACTGCTGGAACTCCCGGGTCCGGCCGGCCTGCGGCTCCTCGTACCGCCAGCTCTTGGAGACGGTGAACCACTTCACCGGGAGCGGCTCGGACTTGCCGCGCTCGACGAAGATGCGCGCGAGCGACGGGGTCTGCTCCGGCACCAGCGCCACCGGCCGGTCCCCCTTGTCCAGGAAGTGCCAGGTCTCCGCGGCGATCCCCTCGCCGCTCTTGCGCTGGTAGAGCTCGAAGCTCTCCACGCAGGGGACCTCGAGCTCGACGTAGCCGGCCCGGCGCGCGCCGGCCCGCATCCGGCGCCGCAGCTCCGAGCGGGCGCCGGCGTCCGGCGGGAGGTAGTCGCGGAAGCCCCGCAGCGGTCCGGACGTCACGGCGAGCTGAGCAGGGGGCTCACCTCATAACCTACGTCGGCGGCGCGGGCCGCTCCGGCCCGGCCTCCGCCGCGCTCGGGGCGACCGCCTCGCCGGGCTCGGCCGGTCCGACGAACGTGCGGAGCCCGCGGTAGGCGACGATCGTCCCGACGAAGTTCCGTCGGCGCAGCTCGACCGAGACCGCGCGCAGGTCGGCGAGCGCCGGGGCGAGGTCGACGCCGGTGCCCCGCAGCTCCAGGAGCCGGTCGCGCAGGCGCTTGAGCTCCTCGAAGAACCTGGGCTCGGCGACGGCCCAGAGCGCGAGCGCGCTGCGGGCGAGCAGCCGCTCGGCCGTGTCGCGCCGGCCCTCGGCGAGGAGCCGACGACCCTCGCGCATCGGCCCGAGCGCCGGCGTCGGGTCCCCGCCGAGCTCGCCGATCGTCTCGGCCAGGAGCTCGCAGCTGGCGATCAGGATCCGGCCGGTGGCCCAGATGTCCTCGAGCCGGCCGAGCTCGTCCCGGACGTGGGCGAGCCGCCGCTCCGCCCCGCCGAGGTCGCCGGCGGTCAGCGCGACGCGGATGGCGTTCAGCTCGACGTCCGCGCTGGGGGTGGGGACGAGCTGGGCGATCTCGTTGCGCCGGACCATCTCGGTCTCGAACTCGACCGCCAGCGCGCTGGCGACGTGGACGAAGGTCTCGCGGACCGCGGCCTCCAGCGAGCGCTCGTCGTCCGACTGCTCGGCCGCGCTCACCCGGGCGGCGACGGAGGTCAGGTCTAGGCCGCGACGGCGGGCGATCCGCAGGTAGTCGTCCGCCCGGCGTCGCAGGGGCTCGCCGTGCACCGTCGGCGGGAGCGCCGGGACCTCCGTGAGCGGGCGCAGCGGCTCCGCGCGGAGCGCCGGCTCGCTCTTCGGCAGCTCCAGCGTGCCGAGCCCCCGGGTCCCCGCGGACGGCCGCAGCAGCGGCGGAACGACCGGTTCTGCCGGGCTCTCCAGGTCGATCGAGCGCATCAGTTCGGCGATCGTCCGGACGTACGCCGGGTCGGCGTCCGCCGAACGCCCCGCCGCCTCGTGGACCGCCTCGAAGAGGCTGGTCGACAGGTGACAGGTCGGGCACTCCGCGAGGTCCGACGCGACCTCGGTGCCGCAGGCCGGACACACCGCCATGGCGGGGGGTCAGCCTCGAACGCGGCGCGCCGGCCCGGCCGCGGGCGAGCCCACGGTCCCGTCCGACCGACGGTCGGCTCGCCCGGCGAGGCCCGCGCAGGATCGGTCCTGCACCGCGGGGACGTCGGAGCTCCGGCCGGCCAAGGGCGCCCTCGGTACAACGAGCCGAACTGGGACTATTAGAATTGGTGCGCAGCGGGCCGGTGCTCCCGGCGGCCGCCCCCGGGCCTCAGGGCAGGGGAGCCAGGTGCCGTCGGGCGGACGGCGTCGGATGCACGACCCCGAGAGCGAGAGGTCGGACCCGGGTCTCCTTCCGAGCCTCCTCCGGGGGTCGGCGGATCCGACAGGACGGGCACCGCCAGCCCCGACCGTTGCCGAGCGAACTCAGGGTCCGCTGGCATCCCTCGCACCGCGGCGGCGCCCGTCGGACCACGGGGGCCAACCGCAGCACCTCCATCCCTTCCAGCCGGAGCGTCCTGGGCCCCCCGTACGCGCCCCAGGCGCGGACGCGGTCCCCGGGCAGAAGCTCACGCGCCAAGGC
>JASHYB010000050.1 GCA_030043255.1 Thermoplasmata archaeon
GGGCGCGCCGGAGTTCGGCGGCCCCGCGGGCCGAGCGTAGCCGACTGCGGACCGAGCTGGGGTCGCTGCCGGTCCCGGGGGCGGCGGGACCCAAGCCCCCGGAGCCGGGAGCGCGGCGCCGCAGCCCCAGCAGGTACGACGGTTGGGCGGATTGGGGCGCTCGCAGCTGGGACACGGCGTGAGGGTCATGCCGGGACCGCTCACCGAGGTCACCTGGTTCGTGCCCGGTTCGGGCTTACGGGTTGGACTCGGAGATCTTGACCATCACGACCGCACCCCCAAGGCAGGTTCTTCATGGGCGTCCGGCGAGGTTCCGCCACCCCCGCGGCGCGTGCGCGGGTTCCCGGTAGAGACCCTGCCAGATAAATGTTGACGGGAGGCGGCCGCGCCGCGGTAGGACGCAACCGTCTAGCTGCACGCCCCGAGGAAGGCGAACGCGAAGCCCCCCCCGGGGCCGCCCACGGCCGAGAGGTTGTCGACCGCCCAGGTCCCGAAATCCGGCGGGAACCAGTACTGGAACATCGCGGCGTACTGCCCGTAGGGTACGGTGGGGTTGAAGATCGAGTAGACCGACTCGTTCAGGATGAACGTCCCGACCGGGGTCGAGAACGGCACCTGGAAGGTGAGGTTCGTGGAGGTGAGGTCGAGCCGCTTGCCGGCCCCTCCGCAGGTGCTCACGTTCCCCGCGTTGTCGGCGACGAACGAGTTGTGGAAGATCACCGACGTGAACGCGATCGTGCCGTCGGCCCCGTAGTAGGTGAGCTGCGTCGGCTCCCGCGCGTCGGAGAGCGCGCCGGCCGCCAGTGTCGGGCAGGCGCAGCCGTCGAACGGCACGTCGGTCGGGATCGAGGGGACGAACTGCGCTTCGACCGGCGCGCAGCTGGGGTCCGGGCCGAGGCCGGGGAGGTGCACGTGGTCGACCTCGTAGAGGTCCCACTCCCCCCCGCCGATGACCGCGGCCGCCGACCCGTTGAAGATCGCCCCGCCGCCCCCGCCGGTCGATCCGACCCCGTAGGTCAGGTTCCCCCAGCCGCCGAACGGGCTGTTCAGGTTGACGACCGGTGTCCAGTTGAACTGGGTGGCGAGCAGATCGCCCCGCTCGCAGGCGTAGTGACCGGCGAGGACCGGGGCCCCGACCGTCAGCGCGAACGTCGCCGTGCCCGCCGTCGCTCCCAGCAGGGCGGTCAGCACGACGCGGACCCAGCGCCAGCCTCGCCGCGGTCGGCCGTAGGGAGCCATCGCGCCTTCCGTCGCCTCCGGACTAGGTCGGTACTCGGCTTGACCGTTGGCGGGCGGCGCTGCACGCCCGGTCCGGCGCTCGGCCCCCTTCGGAGGCCGGCAGGAGCGGCCCGCCGTGTCGGAAACTCTAAAGCCGAGACCTCGGTCGGACGACCGATGCCCGACGGTCCGCTGACGCTGGTCGAGCGCCTGGTCGAGCAGCGGGTCGGTCTCCGGCTCAAGGACGCCCGGGAGATCGAGGGCAAACTCCTCGGCTCGGACGAGCACCTGAACCTCGTCCTGGACGACGCCACCGAGAAGGCCGCCGAGGCGAGCCGTCATCTCGGGCGGGTGGTCGTGCGCGGCTCGAACGTCGTGGCCCTGTACGCCCCCGGCGGCCTTCGGCCGAAGTCCCGCTGACCGTGGCGGAGCGTGCGACCCCGCGGGCGGGTTCCCGGCCCCGGGCCCGGGGCGAGGTGCTGGAGCTGCTCCGCCTGCTCGCGCACGCCGGGGCGGACCGCACCCCGGTCGTCCTGACCTCCGGCGAGGTCGGCGAGCGGCTCGGCGTCAGCCAGCAGGCCGCGGCGCGCTACCTCGTCGAGCTGGAGCGGCGGGAACTCGTGGTGCGCACCCTCGCGAACCGGCGCCAGCGCCTGCAGCTCACCCCCGCGGCGATGGAGCTGCTCCGGACGGAGTACCGCGGGTACCGGCGCATCTTCGAGGGCCCCGGCCGGCTCGCCGTCACCGGGGAGGTCGCCTCCGGGCTGGGGGAAGGTCGGTACTACCTGAGCCAGCCGGGCTACGTGCTGCAGTTCACCGAGCGTCTCGGCTACTCGCCCTACCCCGGGACGCTCAACGTCCGGCTCCGGCCGGTCGAGATCCGCCACCTGGCGGTCCTGAAGGACTGGAACGGGATCCGCATCGACGGCTTCGAGGCCGCCGGCCGGACCTTCGGCGGCGCCACCTGCTACCCGGCGCGACTGAACGGCCGGGCCTGCCACCTGATCCGGCCGGACCGGTCCCACTACCAGGACGTCGTCGAGTTCATCGCGCCGGTCCGCCTGCGCACGAGCCTGCGCGTCAAGGACGGCGACAGCGTGAAGGCGGAGCTGGAGGAGCGATGAGCCCCGAGTCGCTCGCCCGGACCGTCGCCCGCGACCGCCGGCCGGAGCCGGCGAGCGGGGCCGACGCCTCCCGCTTCGTCAACGCCTGGGTGGAGGAGGAGGCGCTGGACGGCGAACGGGTCCGCGCGTTCGTGCTGATCCTGAGGACCCGCGGCTGCTACTGGGCCGACCAGAAGGGCTGTTCGATGTGCGGCTACGCCCGCGACACCCTCGGGCGGTCGGCGAGCCCGGCGGAGCTCGCCCAGCAGCTCGGTCGCGCGCTCGGCCGCTATCACGACGAGCCGTACGTCAAGCTGTACACCTCCGGGAGCTTCCTGGACGACCGGGAGGTCGACCCGGGCAGCCGGGAGGCGATCGTTCGGGCCTTCGGCGGCCGGGCCCGCCGTCTCCTGTTCGAGACCCTTCCGGAGTTCGCCGTGGAGGGCGCGCTGCGGCCGTTGCGCGAAGCGTTCGCCGGCGAGCTGGAGGTCGCCCTGGGGCTGGAGACGACCGACCCGGTCGTCCTCGCCCGGTACGTCCACAAGAACGCGCCCCCCTCCGAGTACCTCGCCGCCGCCGGCCGGGTCCGGGCCGCCGGGGCGAAGGCGAAGGCCTACCTGCTGCTCAAACCGCCGTACCTGACCGAGTCCGAGGCGATCGCCGACGTCGTGCGCTCCGTCGGCGAGGCGGCGGCGTCGTTCGACGCGCTGTCGGTGAACCCGGTCCACATCCAGGGCGGCACCGTCGTCGAGTGGCTCTACCGTCGCGGGCGCTACCGTCCGCCGTGGCTCTGGTCGATCGTCGAGGCGCTGCGCGCCGGCGCCGCCGTGCGCGGCGCAAGCCGGCTCGTCTCCTTCCCGACGGCGGGGGGCCTGCCGCGCGGTCCGCACAACTGCGGGCGGTGCGACGCGGAGGTCCTGGCCGCGATCGAGGAGGCGTCGCTCGACCAGCGCTTCGAGCGGCTCGACGGGCTGGACTGCCCGTGCCGGGAGAGCTGGGCCGCCGGGTGCCGGTTCGAGCCGCTCGGGGTCGAGGCGTGAGCGGGCCCGTCGGCCCGCCACCGCACGCCGCGGAGACGATCCGGCGCTTCCTGGCCGCGAACGTCCGCGCGGCCGGGGCGATCGGGGTCGTCGTCGGGCTGTCGGGCGGGGTCGACAGCGCGCTGGTCGCCCGCCTCGCCCGCGAAGCGCTCGGCCCGGAGCGGGTCCTCGGCCTGCTGCTGCCGGACCGGCACGTCCCGCCCGAACTGGTCGACGAGACGCTCGCCTACGCTCGCGATCTGGGGATTACCCACCGCACCGTTCCGCTGGAGCCGCTCGAGCAGGAGTTCCGCCGGGCGCTGCCGGAGGTCGCCGACCGGGTGACGCTGGGCAACACGGCGGCCCGCCTGCGCATGACCGTCCTCTACGCGGTCGCGCGGGAGGCGGGCCGGCTGGTCGCCGGGACCGGCAACAAGTCGGAGCTGCTGCTGGGCTACTTCACGAAGTACGGCGACGGCGGGGTCGACCTGCTCCCCATCGGCGACCTGTACAAGACCGACGTCTACGCGCTCGCCGAGGAGCTCGGGCTCCCGGAGGCGGTCCGGAGCCGTCCGCCGACCGCCGGCTTCTGGCCTGGGCAGACCGACGAGGGGGAGCTGGGCGGCCGCTACGCCGACGTCGACCGGATCCTCCGCCGGGCCGAGCTGCTCGAGTCGGAAGAGGAGATCGTCCGGTCGACCGCGCTCTCGCCGGAGCTCGTGCACGCGGTCCTCCTCCGGCTCTCGGTGCACCGTCACAAGCGGCGGCTCCCTCCGGTCGCGAAGCTCGGCCTGCGCACCGTCGGCCTCGACTGGCGGGACTAGCCCGCGCGCCGCGGGCCGGCGGCGCCGGGAGCCGTTAAGCCCGCGCGGGGCTCGCCGCGGAACGTTCTGGGCCCGCCATGGACCGTGCGACCTACCAGCGCCTCTACGACGCCCTCGCCACCTACGAGGACGTCCACCGCATCGCGCACGAGGAGCACCGTGACGAGGAGCTGCTGTTCGTCATCCATACCCACCGGGTGACGCGGGACGCCACGCGGCGGTTCTACGTCGTCAAGCGCCAGATCCCGCGGCTCGTCGGCCAGTGGAAGCACGGCCGGACGATCCTGGACATCGCGCGGGAGTGGCGGTTCCCGCCGGTGCTGATGGGCCAGCAGATGCTCGGCGAGCTGGGCGTGCCCCGCAAGAAGGTCTGGCAGACGTTCCTGCATCCGGAGACGGCCCCGGACGCGCGCCTGCGGCAGGAGGTCGAGTCGCTGGTCGCCGTCGACCGGATCTACTCGCCGCAAGGGCTCGAGCTGCAGCGCGAGCGCGGGCGGCGCGGCGAGGAGAGGATGCACCGCTGGCTGGACAAGCACGGGATCGGATTCCGCACCGAGAAGGACCTTCGGGGAAAGTTCCAGAAGACCCCCGACGCGCTGCTGGACGAGCCGATCCTGTTCTACGGGCAGAAGCTGACCTGGATCGAATCGAAGGCGAACTTCGGGGA
>JASHYB010000051.1 GCA_030043255.1 Thermoplasmata archaeon
CGGGCCAGGTCGACCAGCATCCGGTGCTCGCAGAGCTCCTTGGGGTCGACGGCGAGCGGCCGTCGGCCGCGCCGGGGCCCGCGGGGGATCGTCCCGGCGATCGGATCGACGTATGCGGCGGTGCCGGCGACTTCCGCCACCGACTCCGGGGAAGCCCCGACGAGCTCCCGGTCTCCGAAGCGCAGGTAGTAAAAGCAGCTGAACCGCTCCCGGGTCCGCAGCTGCCCCGCCCGGGTCAAGAGGTCCGGGGGGCGGCGCCAGCTCCGTCGGTGCGCGAGCACGACCTGGAACGCCTCGCCGGCGCGGATCGCCTCCACCAACCGGCGGACCGACCGCTCGAACCTCGGCCGCGGCAGCGAGTCGGCGAGCGGCCGGCCGACCGGCCTGAGGGGAACGGACCGGCGAGGATGCGCGGGCACCTCGGCGGTGCGCAGACGGTCGACGAAGGCGAGCTCGCCCAACGGGAATGGTGAGCCCGCGGGGAACGTGCGGAGGGCCGGTTCGAACAGCCCCACGGCGTCGAAGCCGAGGTAGCCCACGACGGCGCCCCGCGGCGAGCTGGCGAGGAACCGTTCGACCTCCGCCGCGAGGCTCTCCGACGCGGCGTTGCGTCGGACCGTCAGCGCCTCCGACGGCCCCCGGTACCAGACCGCCCTCCCGCGCCGGCCTCCCTCTCCCGGTCGCTCCAGGTAGCCGGCGACCTCGGACCCCTCCGACTCGTCCCGGAACCGCAGCCAGGGATCGGTCATGCCCGCGTTCCGGCGAAGGCTTCGTGCAGCGAGCGGACCACCTCGCCGCACCGTCGCTCCGGCACGGCGAGCGACAGGGCGCGGGGGGTGGCGCTGAGCCCCTGCGCTCCGACGAGCGCCCGCGCGGGCAGCCGGTCCAGGTCGTCCAGCACGCGGTCCCCGATGACGGTGACCAGCGCGACCGGGACCGGCCCATCGAGAGCCGCCGCGTCCTCGGCCGTGATCGGCCGCAGGGCCCGGAGCGCGCGGGGGACGCCGGGCGGGTCCAGGACGAGGCAGAGCAGCGCCGAGGAGGTGAACAGCTGCACGACGTTCACCCGGGCCGAGCGCAGGCGCTCGGCGACCTCCGCGACGACCCCCGGCCGTTGCCGGCCGCCGGGGACGCGAAGGCGGAACAGCCGCAGCGGGCGCAGGGCGGTGATCGCGCGATTGCGGCGGTCCGCGCGCGCCGGGCCGATCGTGGTCGCGACCTCCGGCCGCTCGAGCGAGCGGACGGTGATCGTCACCGCGTGCGAGCGCGCGGGCTCGATCGTGAGCGGGTGGAGGACCTTCGCGCCGAACTGGGCCAGCTCCTCGGCCTCCTCGTACGACAGCTCCGGCAGCGGCCGGGCCGCCGGGACCTCACGGGGGTCGGCGGAGAGCACCGCCACGTGGCGCTTCACGAGCTCGACGTGCGGGGCCCCCAGCAGCGCCGCGACCGCGGTCGCGGCGTAGTCCGAGCCGCCGCGGCCGAGCGTCGCGACCCGGCCTTCGAGGCTGCGCCCGAAGAATCCGGTGACGACCGGCAGCTCCCCGCGCGCCAGCAGGCGACCCAACCCCCGCCGGACCGGCGCCCGGGAGCGGTCGAGCACGATGCAGGAGGCGCCGTAGGCGTTGTCGGTCGTCAGTCCGAGATGATCGGCCTCGACCGCGACCGCCGGTTCCCCCCCACGGCGAAGGGCCTCCGCGACCCAGTGCGCCGCGAGGCGCTCGCCTTGGCTCAGGATGCGGTCGACGAGCGGGCCGTCCGGTATGCCGGCCTGCTCCAGGGTCGCGAACAGCTTCGCGAGCCGGTCCAGGTGACGGCGGCCCGCCTCGGGAAGCTGCGGGTGCTCGCGGCGCAGCTCCTCGACGACCCGGCGGTGGCCCGCCCGGTCGCGGGGCCGGCCGACCGCCCACAGCAGCCGGTCAGTCACCGCCTCGCGGGCCGAGACGACCAGCACCAGCGGTCCCGGGCGGGCGCGAGCCTCCCGGACCGCGCGCAGGATCCGCGCCGGGTCGGACAGCGACGCACCGCCGAACTTCATGACGAGCCGCGCGACCGGCGCCGAACGTGCGCTCACGCGGGCGCCCCCGGCACGAGCCCCTCGCGCCAGGCGAGCTCGGCGTTCAGGACCGAGCCGCCCGCCCCGCCGCGGACGGCGTTGTGGGAGAGCAGGAAGAACCGCAGGTACGGCGGGGTCCAGCGGACCCGACCGACCGAGACCGCCATCCCGCGGGCGCGCACCGGCGCGCCGGCCCACCGGTCGCGCAGCGGCTGGGGGCGGTCCGCCTCCGACCGGACGATCACGGGCGGCAAGGGTGCCGTCGGGAGCGCGCGGGAGGCCAGCGGCTCGAAGCTCCTCCACGCGCGCAGGAGCCCGGCGAGCTCGGGGGTCCGGGTCGCCTCGACGGTCACCGCCTCCAGGTGGCCGTCCCGGGTCGCGACCCGGGTGCAGTGGGCGAGGATCGGAACGCGCCGCGGCACGACGCGTCGGCCCCGCGTCGTGCCGAGCAGGAGCTGCGACTCCGCCGCCACCTTCTCCTCCTCGTCCCGGATGTACGGTACAACGTTGTCGGCGATCGCCAGCGACGGGACCCCGGGGTACCCCGCGCCGGAGAGCGCCTGGTAGGTGCTGACGTGGATCGCGCGGGGTCGCAGCAGCGGCAGCAGCGGGGCGAGCGCGACCACCAGCCCGGCGGCGGAGCAGTTCGGGTTCGTGACCAGCAGTCCCCGCCCCCCGGACGGACGCCCCAGCGCGCGCAGGCGTCCCGGATTGACCTCGGGGACGAGCAGGGCCACGCCGGGGTCGCGACGATGGTCCGCCGCGTTCGAGAAGACCGATACGCCCCGGCGCACGAGCTCGCGCTCGAAGGCGCCGGCGACCCCGCTCGGAAGACCGGAGAAGACCACCTTCACGCCGCGGCGGGCGAGGGCCGCGGGCCCGTCGCGCGAGAGCCGGAGCGCCGCGAGCGACGCTGGCGGAGGTTCGTC
>JASHYB010000052.1 GCA_030043255.1 Thermoplasmata archaeon
CTGCCCTGGTACGTGCCGTTCCCGATCTGCTTCCTCGTCGCGATCCTGACCCCGTGGTTCCTCGGGCGGCTCGTCGCCGGGGCGAGCGCCTTCACGAAGGGGGACTGGGCCGGGATCGTCGCGCTCGAGTTCTTCGGGTTCCTCGCGGTCTGGTTCGTCCTGGTCGACCTGCACTAGGGCCGGGGCGGAGGCGCGGGCCAGGGCAAGCCCTTCGCGAGCAACGCCCGCAGCGCGTCGTCCAGCGCCTCGGAGGGGGCGGCCTGCTCGAGGTCGGCGACCGACGCGCCCGAGCTCCCCGAGAGGTTCTTGCCGAGCGACAGGTGGGGCAGTCGCTCGGCGAGGAACGCCAGCGCCGACGTCACCGCCCGGCGCGCCTCGACCCCGAGACTGCCGTCGGCCCGCACGTACGGCCCCTGCAGCACGTCGGCCCCACCGGCCGGCCAGCTCGCGAGGAAGTCCCCGGCCCGGTCCAACCCCGGCGGGGGACCTCCGTGGACCCGTACGAGGGGCCGGTCGCGGTAGGCGAGCTCGACCGCCACGACCAGCCCGTCGGGGTCCGCGGCGCTCGAGCTCCCCAGCACCGCGAAGCCGGCCCGGTCGAGCTCCTCGACGATCGCCCGCTCCGCCTTGCGCAGCTGCGGATACAGCGTGTCGTCGACCAGCTCCGGGCGGGCGAGGCGCACCACCGCCACCGAGCTGGCCCGCTGCCGCGCGCGCGCGAGCGCGTCGGACTGGTGGAACGGTGCCGGAGGGCGGGGCTCGAACCAGGCACGGTCCGGGGCCTCCAGATACTCTCGCGCCGCGACGATCAGGGTGCCGAGGTTGCGCCGGGACAGTGCGCTCGCCACGTTGCGGTTCGGGTCGACCGGATCGGCGAGGATCAGCGCGACGTCGGGTGGGAGTCGGGGCGGGTCGTGGTCGGGTCCGTCCAGCCGGACGGGGATCCTCCACCCCCGGGCGCCCGCCAGCAACTGCCGCAGCGTGCCGTGCCGAAGTACGAGGAGCTCGACGAGGTAGCCGGAGAACCCCTCCGTCCTCGCCTCCGCCCCGTAGACCCCGAGCGTCCGCAGGAACTGTTTGGCGAGGCGGACCTGGCCGACGACCTCAGGGGTCTCCCGTTCCGCGAGGTACGCTTGATGGAACGGCGTCCGGTCGACCGGCGACCGGGGATGCGCCGGGTCGGCGATCGCGAAACCGGGGACGGCGTCGACGTGGAATCCGTCGAACGTGCCGCGCAAGTACGGATGCTCGGCGTACCGGACGAACGGGCTCGACAGCACCGCGCGGCCCAGGGCGAGACCCTCCTCGCGGAGGCGGTCGTCCGGCAGGTCCGGGGGGAAGAGCAGGAACAGGTCGATGTCGAGGCGGTCCGCGAGGAACGTCCCCCGGGCAGCGCTCCCGGCGACGATCGCCCGCACGAGCGGGCTCCCTCGTTCCCGGGCGACCGCGGTCACCTTGGCGAGCAGGGCGGAGCGCGTCCCCGCGAGCCGGGCCAGCAGCTCCGGGCTCGGCGCCAGGCGCGCGGCAACCTCCGCCTCGATCGCGTCGGCCCGGGGACCGACCTCACCGGGCGCGCGGGGCATCGCCATCGCGGGGGGGTTGCGGAGAGATGAAGATTCGTTTCCTTGCCCCGGGCAGCGACGGTTATCGCGCGGCCCTCCCTAGCACCGGGGGGGAGCGATGGCCGCCTCGGTCGCCCGCCACCACGCCGCGACGCTCTACGAGGCGCTCGACTCGGGCAAGGTCCGCTGCACCGCCTGCGCCCGGTACTGCGCCGTCCCGGACGGCACGCACGGCTTCTGCTTCGTGCGCAAGAACGAAGGCGGCCGTCTGGTGCTGCTCAGCTACGGCGTCGCCTCGGCGGTGCAGATCGACCCGATCGAGAAGAAGCCGCTCTCGCACTACCGGCCCGGCACCCGGGTGTACTCCATCGGGACGGTGGGCTGCAACTGGCGCTGCCAGTACTGCCAGAACGCGGAGATCTCCCAGGAGCGCGAGGTGGTCGGCCGGAGGCTCCCGCCGGAGCTGGCCGCCCGCCAGGCCGAGCAGCTCGGCTGCGCCGGGATGACATTCACCTACAACGAGCCGACGATCTTCGCGGAGTACGCGATCGACCTGATCCGCGCCGCCCGCGCCCGCGGCCTGTTCGCCAACTTCGTGACCAACGGCTACATGACCCCGGAGGCGGTCGAGCTGCTCGGCCCGAACCTGGACGCGATCAGCATCGATTTCAAGGGGAGCGGCGAGCCCGGCTTCCTGCGCAAGTACATCAGCGCGAAGGGGCCGGAGCCGATCTTCGACACCTCGGTGGCGCTCCGGCGGCGGGGGGTGCACGTCGAGATCACCGACCTGATCGTGCCGCAGGTCGGCGAGTCGGTGGAGGCGACGCGCAAGCTCGCGCGGCACGTGGTCGACCAGCTGGGGCCGTCGACCCCGTTCCACCTCCTGCGGTTCCACCCCGACTACCACATGATGGACCTGCCCGAGACCCCGATCTCCACGCTCGAGCGGCTGCACGCCGTCGCGAAGGCCGAGGGGCTCGAGTACGTCTACCTCGGCAACGTCTGGGGCCACCGGCTCGAGCACACGTACTGCCCGGGATGCGGCACGATCGTGGTCGAACGGTTCGGCTTCACGATTCGCTCCTGGAACCTCGACCCCCAGAACCGGTGCCCGAACTGCGGTCAGGCGGTCCCGATCGTCGGGCGTCCGCCGGACGACTACGTGCCCTCGTTCGCGACGCCGCTGAGCTAGCGCGCCGCGGCCCCGGCGCGGGGCGAGCGGCGGGGCCGCCGCGATTCGGGAGCAAGCCGTAAGCCATGCCGGTCAACTTCTCCTCGGACGTCGGCGATGACGAAGAACCTGCGCATCAGCCTCACGATCCTGACGGTGGGCTTCGGCATCGAAGGGATCAGCGAGCTGTACTCCCTGCTGCTCCCGGGCGCCGTCCATCCCGGGATCACGTTCCTGTTCCTCTTCCCGATCGCCGTGACCGTGGCGGGGCTGGCGTTCCTCTGGGTCGGCCAGCACGAGTGGAACGCGCTGCACCGCGAGCGCGTCCGGCGGGCGCACCTGATCTTCGTCGTCAGCCTGCTCGGCGCGGTCGTCGCCGGCGTCCTCTTCGCGGTGCTGTGGCGGTACCCGTCCCTGGGCGTCCCGCTCTGGTCCCGGGGGCTCTTCGGCGCGGCGGTCGGCTCCCTCGTGCTCGGCACGTTCGTCACCTACGTCCTGTTGGTCTTTCATCTGGTCGCCCGGCCCAGCCAGGCGATCCTGCTCGCGTCGATCGGCTGGGCGCTGATCGTCTCCGCGCTCGTCGGGGCGGCGATGGCCGCCAACCTGCCGACGCTGCTCGCGCTGGCCACGCACCGGACCCTCAGCGTGCCGTCGTTCGTGGCGCCGGTCGACGTGCTGGCGTCGTACCTGTTCCTGTCCTACTTCCTGCTCCTCGCGGCCTACGTGGACGCGCACCGGACCATCCTCCGGGCCCACGCCGGACGAGCGGCGCTCGACGCGAGCCCGCAGACCGGGGGTCCGGGGTCCCCGGGGTTCGGGCCCGGCTAGTTTCC
>JASHYB010000003.1 GCA_030043255.1 Thermoplasmata archaeon
TTCATGGAGACCCTCATCCGGGTGCACATCGACGTCAAATCGATCCTGCGCATCTCGGTCAGCGCCGCGTTCTCCTTCGCCGCCCTCTCGCTGCTGAACCGGATCCGGGTGGTCCCGGTGCTCTCCGGGGTCGAGCTGATGGGGGCGGTCTTCCTGGGCTTCGGGGTCTACTTCCTCGTCCTCGCGGGGATCGGGGAGCTGACCGCCGAGGACGTCGAGCGCATCGGCCACTCGCTGAGCCTCCCGCGACGACTGTACATGCCGCTCACCCGGCTCTGCCGGGTCAAGACCACCCCGTCGCTCCTGCCGGTCGACCTCACCCGGGCGCCGGGCCTGCGTACCCCCGAGTTCGCCGAACCGTTCACGGGGACGACCGAGCTGCCCGGGATGAGCGTGAGCGACGAGCCCCAGGAAGGGGAGAGCGACCGCGACGGGCCCTCGGAGCCCGGGGCCTGAGCCGCCCGCTGCCTACGGCGCCGTCAAAGACGTTAAGGACCGTCCCGGTTCCGGAGGGCCGGTCCCTCATGATGCCCTTGCCGGTACGACGCGCACCGGCCCCTCTCCGTACGCCGGGGAGTCTCCCCGCGATCCGGAGCCGCGGAACGGTTCGCGCGCGCCGGCCTTCGGTCCCGTTCGGGGCCGGAGGAGGCGCGTGGGGCTGAACCCGTCCCGCGCGTCCCCGACCGACCGAGCTCGTAGTTCGTGGGACGCCGGGACCGCCGGCGCCGCCGGGAGGATCGCGTGAGCGGCGAGATCCTGCGGGCGGTCGACCTCCGCAAGACGTACCTGTCGCGCCGGGCCCCGCCGGTGGAGGCGCTCGCCGGGGTCTCGCTCGAGGTCCGGCAGGGCGAGCGGGTCGCCCTGCTCGGGCGCAACGGCGCCGGCAAGACGACGTTCCTGCGGATCGCCTCCACGCTGCTGCGCCCGACCTCCGGGACGATCCAGGCGTTCGGGGTCGACGTCGACCGCCACCCGGAGCGGGTGCGCCCGTACATCGCGGTCGTGCCGCAGGAGGGCAAGCCGTTCTTCCACCTCACGCCCCGCGAGCAGATCTCCACCTACCTGCGGGCCCGGGGGCTGTCGCGGGAGACCGCCCACGCCCGGACCGAGGCGGCGCTGGAGCAGATGGGCCTGACCGACTTCGCGAACCGGCTGTCGATCACGCTCTCCGGCGGACAGCGGCAGCGCACGATGGTCGCGACCGTGATGGCGACCGAGGCCCCGCTGCTCTACCTGGACGAGCCGACGATCGGCATGGACCCGTTCGCCCGGCGTTCGGTCTGGGAGTCGCTGCGCGGGCTGACCCGCAAGGGCTCGACCATCGTCCTGACGACCCACTACCTGGACGAGGCGGACGCGCTCAGCCAGCGGCTCTACATCATCGACGGCGGCAAGGTCCTGGTGAGCGGGACCGCCGAGGACCTGAAGCGCTCGGTCGGCGGGACGCTCAAGGTGTTCCTGCCCGAGGGGGCGGCGGCGATCGACCGGTTCCGCAGCTTCGGCACCTGCGTGCCGGACGGCGCCGGGCTCACCGTGATCGTAGCGCCGGAGCGTCTCGGCGAGCTGATGGGCCTCGCGGTGAGCTCCAACCTCACCGCGACCGTCGGGCCGGTGACCCTCGAGGAGGCGTTCCTGCACGTGGTCGGGAGGTCGATCCATGAGGACGAGTGAGTCCGCGGCCCCCCGGCCGTTCCAGGGGCTCACCGGCTTCCTGCGCACCGAGGTGCTCGTGCAGGCGCACGAGGAGCTGGCGATGGCGACCTCGATGGTGGTCCAGGGGGTCCTGCTGGTCTTCGTCTACATCCTGAACCCGGGGCTCATCGGCGTGGCGCTGCTGGGCGCCGTGATCTTCTCGATGTTCACGATGGGCCAGCGGGTGCTGAACGAGGCGGCGTACGTCCGCATCGACCACAAGGCGACCGACATGTACCTCGCGAGCCCGCTGACCGCCGAGGGCTACTTCGTCGGCCTCTCCGCCGGCGTGCTCGTGGTCTACGTGACCCCCGCCGTGCTCCTCGGGGTCCTCGCGCAGCTGGTCGTCCACCTCTCGCTCGCCGAGACCGCTCTCCTGGTCGGGCTCTCGGGCGCGGTGTGGGTCTGCTCGGCGTCGATCGGCTACGTCTTCTCGACCGCCTTCCGCGACAACCGGGCGATCTGGGCGTACTCCAGCCTGTTCTTCAACATCTTCGGCGTGCTGCCGCCGGTCTTCTACCCGTTCGGGCTGTTCCCGGTCGGGCTGCGGCCGATCGTGCTGCTGATGCCCCCCAGCGCGGCCGCGGCGATCCTGCAGAACGCGATCGGCGCGGCGCATCTCAGCGGCGGGGAGCTGGCGCTCGCGTCGATCGGCCTCGCGGCCGAGGCCCTCGCGCTGTTCGGCTTCGCGGTGTTCTGGGCGCGACGGACCGCCCGGGAGCAGTAGGTGGCGAGCCCGACGCTGCCCGCGGTCACCTCCGGTCACCCGACCCGGGGCCGGGCGCTGCCGGCGTTCCTGTTCGTCGGCTGGCGCTGGATCTCCCGGAGCCCGGCGGTGGCGATCACCCCGATCCTGCTGCCGTTCATCTTCCTGTACTTCCTGTCGCTGATCTCGCCGCCGTCCTTGCGCCCGCTCGAGATCGTCGGGGCGATGCTGTTCACGATGCAGAACATCGGCTCCTGGGTGCTGGGCGACAGCGCGACCT
>JASHYB010000053.1 GCA_030043255.1 Thermoplasmata archaeon
GCCCGGGCGACCAGCAGGACGAGAACGGCGAGCGCAGCGAGGGCCAGCAGCACGCTCCCGACGAGGATGCCTTCGTAGAGGATCCCGACCGAAGGGACCCCCGCGCTGGCGTAGGATTCGGACCCGCCGCCGCCCACCGAGGTGACCCGGAGGTCGGCGCCGGGGTAGAAGGCCACCGTCGTCGAGCCGCCGGCCGCGGTCTGGGTCAGGTACCACCAGGGGCTGGCGGCGGCCAGGCCGGCGAGCAGCGACGCGACGCACGCGCAGAGGGACCCCAGTCCCAGGCGGGCCCGGGAAGAGAGCCGGCGGTGGGCCTGGGCTGACGGTACGACAGCGTTCTGGCTGGAGGCCGGGGTCGTGGCCGCCGCCCCCTCCCCGAGGCTCGACAACGTCAGGCCGCCCGCTCGGCGGTTCGCTCCGCGCCCGGCCCTGCGGGCCGGTCCAATCGATAGGTCCGGTGGAACCTCCGGGGAGAGCCGGCGGAGACCGTCCAGGCTCGCCGACCGACCAGCCGGCGGAAGCCGTCGTCCGTCATGCGGAGCGCCCGACCGCGCCGGGTCCAGCCCCGCGTGAACGTCTGGAACGTCACCAGCGCGCGGCCGCCGGGCTTCAGGATCCTCCACATCTCGTCCATCGCTCCCGTCTTGTCCACCAGGCAGCAGAGCAGCCCGTTCGACAATGCGAAGTCGACGCTCGCGTCCGGGATCTCCGGCACCGATGCCGCGGACGCGTGCACGAACTCGACCGGAGGCCCGTCGGGCGTCAGCAACCGTTGTCCCAGCGCGAGGGCGCGTGCGTCGACGTCGACGGCATAGACCCTTCCGGTCGGGCCGATCCGACGTCGAAGCTCCTCCAGGAAGAAGCCGGAGCCGGCGCCGAGATCCGCGACCGTCTCGCCGAGTTTCGGACCGCAAAAGTCGAGCAGGACCGCCGGACGTACCGTCGCCCGGCGCAGCGGGCTTCGGAACGCCCAGGCCGGGAAGGTCCGGTCCGCGATCGCCATGGTCCCGCCCCCTCCCCCCGCCGGCCGCAGAGCAGGGGGCAGGCACCCTTAAGGCGGGGCCGCCCGCCCCGGAGCGCCGTCAGCGCGGCTAGTGCCGCTTCCAGACAGGTCGTCGGTGGCTGACCCACGTGCGCTCGATCGGCCGAGCAGCCTCCCTCCGTAACCGGCGCTCCCGATTCCGATAGACCATCGCCCGACGGAACTCCCGCTGGACCTCGGCCCAGCTCTGGAAGTTGCTCCCGTCCATCACGAGGCTCTGAAGGTCCCCCGCGTGGCACTCTACCGGGTTCATCCAGCTCGCCTGGGTCGCCGAGGCCACCAGGGTCACTCGGTGGGTCCTCGCCCACCGTCGGATCTCCGGTGTCCAGTGGGCGCTGAGGTTGTCCTGGATGATGTACACCCGCTGATCGGCGGGGTACTTCGAGCGCTCCCGCTCGAGGTAGTCGAGCCAGAGCGCTCCGCCCTTGTTCCGATAGAAGTGGCCGCTCAGTCGTTTGTGGTAAACGTTCTCCGTGAGGTAGAGATACCGAGTCCCCCCGAACCGATGGTAGGTCGAGGGGATCCGCGCGGGGTGCCCCGCGCGGAACCACCCTCGACCCCCGTGCGGCGTGAGGGTGATCGGACCGATCTCGTCCATGCTCAGTACGACCGGGGGGTTGTGTTTCTTGTGGGTGAGGCGGTCGATCCGCTGCCGTTTCTCCTCGAACCGAGGGTCCTTCGAGGCCTTCCAGGTCTTGATCGACTGGTGGCTCATGTCCGCCTCGTCCAGCACGATGCGCAGCCACTCGAGCGAGATCGAATCGAGGATCCGCTGACGGCGCGCCTCGTCCCGTAGGCGGGCCAAGGACCACTGGGAGAACGGGAGGCCGAGGTCCCTCGGCCGACTGGTGGCCAACGCCACCAGTTGGTCCTTCTGCTCCTGCGTGAACTTCCAGTTCCCCCCGGCCTTCCAGTTCGGCTTGAGCATCTTGAACCCGTGGAGATTGAACTCCCGGATCAGCGTCCGCACCCAGTCGGACGAGTAGCCCACCATTTGCGCGATGTAGGGCGGGGTGAACCCTTGGGCACTCTGCAGAATGACCATCGCCCGATGGAGTTCGTAGGCATCGGACGGGTGGCGACAGATCCGAGCGAGTCGCTGGCCCTCGTCGTTGGAGATTGGGCGGACGCGGCGTACCATGCCGGGGGAGCATACGCTCCCCCGGCCTAGTTCTTTCGGTCGGAAGGTCGAACTACCTGACTAGAAGCGGCACTAGCGGAGATTGCCGATCGGCTCGAGCGGGCGGGTCGCGCCGAACCGTCCGCGTGAGCGCCGGGGCGGCGATGGCGTTGAACGTGCTCGCCGGAGTGGCGGTGCACGGCGTTCGGATGTCCACCAGCTTGCACGGCGTGGAGCGTATGATGGACACAGTCGCAGATCGATGGAAGCGCTGCCGCGCTCGGGGGAGCAGCGAGCGCCGAAGCGCGCTCGAGAGGGCGTTGGCGAGGAGGACGCGAAGGGAGGGGCTGCGGCCGGGCCGTCCGGAAGTACGTGGCCGAGAGGGGGTCCGGGTAGGCGTTCGTAACTGAGGAGTTACTCCCAGTCTCGACACACCAGTCTTGGGGTGGCGAGCCGGTCGAAGGCCAGTTTCGTGCGTAGCCGGAACCGCGTCGGGTCAGACCCTATTCTGCTCTCGTGCGGCTGGAGCAGTTCACGGACGCGTGAGCACGGCAGCTACCCCTGGCTGTCCCAACGATCCTCGGGCGGCCCCGTCGAAGGATCGATCGCTGAGGCAGGGGTGCTTGCTCGCCGCGGAAGCTCGGTCTAGGCGGCCGTTTGGAACGGCCCATGAACGTGCCGGCGCTTCCAAACGATCAATCCGCAGACGCCGCCCACGCCCAGCCATACGAGGGCCAGTCCGAGGTACCCGCCGACGAGCACCGCCAACACGGCCGGCACCGTGAAAGCGGACAGGGCGGCGATGTACCAGACCACTGGCCGCGGCATCTCAGCACCCCGTCACGACGGGGCTGACCATACGCCGCCGGGAAGGTTAAGATGTACTTCAATCGCAGACAGTTTCGCGAACGGGATGCCTAAGGTACAGGTTCAACGATCTCAACCCAAGAAGTAGAACCCGTGGAATCCGCCCAGAGTGAACCTCAGGCTACCACAGACGCCGGGCGTCGCGCGGAGGCGGATGGGAGCAGGGGGATTTGAACCCCCATATGCGGGTCTCTCCGCGCGCTCCAGTCTTTCGTCACCGGGACGCGACGCGTCCCTCCGCAGACCCACTTCGTACCAGTCGACCGAACGGTCGCCTGACTGGAGCCCGCTGGTCTGCCAAGTTAGCCTATGCTCCCTCCCGGTCGAAGCGGGGTCGCTTTGGGCCTTAGCCTTTTGCGCCCACCTCGTTCGGCTCGGGCTCGATCGCCGCCCGGCGCCGGAGGCTCCGGCGCGGTCGCGGAGAGCGCCTCCGCGAGCGCCGTGAGGAAGGCCCTCGTCGGCACCGGCCGGCGGACGGCGAACCGGACCTGCTCGATCAGGCCCAGGGACGAGAGGTCGCGGACGCGAAAACCGCGGTCGGCCAGGACCCGGGCGAGCTCCGAGCCCGAACGCGAGCGGACCGTGAAGTAGTGGGTCCTCGACCGGCTCTGCAGCCGTCGCCGAACCTCGGCGGCGGTACGTTCGACCGCAGCGAGGGACGCTCGAGCCCAGGCCGGTCGCTCGAGCGCGAGGAGGCCCAAATGCCGGGCGAACGGACCGACACTCCAGGGAAGGATGTGACCACGGAGGACCCGGAGAACTTCCTGGGATCCTGTCGCATGCCCGAGGGGGAGCCCAGGGGTCCCGAGCATCTTCGACCAGGAGAAAACCGTCAGCAGGTTCTCGCTCGAGCCCGTCACGCTCCGCGCGCCCGGTACGAACGGCAGGTAGCTCT
>JASHYB010000054.1 GCA_030043255.1 Thermoplasmata archaeon
CTGTGATGTCCGGTAAATAGTTCCTCTCGGCGGCGCGAGGTCGCCGTTCCTCGGCCCAGAAACCGTCGCTCCGAGGTGTACCGACCGACCCGGACCCACCCTCGGCTCATCGAGCGACCTCCCTCAGCTCGGGTCGGCGCCGCAGCAGCGGCCCCCGCTCCTTCGGTCGAAGCTTCCGCACGAAGGCGTGGAGCGGCGTCTCCGCCCGCTCGAACCGCAGCGACAGGTGGGGCTTGTCCTCGTTGTACCACCAGATCAGCTCCTCGAGCGTGTCGAACAGCCGCTCCCCGTCCGGCCATCGGGCCCGGAGCTTCGGTTTGAGCGTCCCGAAGACCCGCTCCACCTTCCCACCCGTCTGGGGGTGGTGGACCCGGGAGCGGAGGTGCTGGACCCTCAGCCCCCGCTCCCGATTCAGCTGTCGCAGGTTCCGGTCGAACAGCCCCTCGCTGGCGTGGGGGGCGGCGGTGAAGTGGCTACCGTTGTCACTAAGGATCTGTCGGGGGAACCCCCACCGCTCCCCGGCCGTGACGAACGTCTGCCAGACCGGTTCGGCGGTGGGCGAGGGGACCCTCGTCCATCCTACGATCAACCGACTCGCGTCGTCCAGGAGGACCAGCAGCCAGTCCCCCGGGCCCAGCTGCGTGTAGTCCATCTGCCACAGGGAGTTGCTGAACCGTCGCTCGAAGCGGACCCACGCCCGCCGCTTCTGCTTCCTCGGGCTGTTCACCACGAGACCGGCCCCCTTGAGGACCGACCAGGCTCGATGGTGGGTGACCTCGACCCCGTACTGTTCGGCGAGGAGGCGGGCCAGCGCCTGAGGGTGGAGGCGGTGGTCGCGCTCGGCGGCGAGGATGAGGTCGGCCTCGTCGGAGGGCCGCGCGAGCGGCGGCCGACCTCGAGGCCGCTCCCCCGGCAAGGGTAGCCCGTGGTGGGCGCGCCGACGGAGTTCCCGGATCCACCGAGGACTGACCCGGTAGATGCGCGCGAGACCGTAGACCGAGATCCGACGACCGCGGCGAACGGCCAGACGGTCAAGAATCTCCTGGACATCCTTCGGGGCCAGCTTCACCAAGCGGGTCTCCCACAGCTTCGAGAGGAAGTCTTTACCGGATACTACAGGCGCGTTAGCGGACGAAAGACCTATGTAACCGAATCCGGGCTATTGTACCTCCCCGAGGAGATTTCGTGGAGCTGCGCGTCCGCGTCGCGCGAGCGACGACCGCTCACCCGGCCGGCCCCCGCACCGCGACGGGACCGGCCCGGCCGGCCCGTGCCGTGAGGGTGGCTCGGGCGGGCGGGAAGGTCGCGCACCGTCTCGCTTCGAACCCCGCGAGGAGCGTCCGACGCTCGTGGCGGCGGCGAGGTCAGCGCGCCCAGGTCTCCGCGGTCGCGACGATGCTGGGCCTGCTGCTGGTCGTGACGATGCTCGCCAACTACCTGGCCACGCAGCTGCCCGGGCAGATGGCGGTCAACGAGGGGGACCACGAGCTGCAGGTCGAGAACCAGTTGCTGCGGCTCGGGGCGCTGCTGCGCAGCGCCGCGTCCAGCGGTGCCATCGGGGCGCAGCTCTCGCAGCCGATCTCGCTGGGCTCGCAGGGCGAGCCGCCGTTCGCCCCGCCGTCCAGCGGCGCCATCGGGCCGGCGGTCGCGGGCTCGTCGATGTACGCCTCCTTCACGGTCGCCGGCCCCACCTCCTACACCGGCCCCGGCAACTGGCCGGCCGGGGGGAACGTGGGGAAGGCAGGGGGCTGCACCCTCACGCCGTCCGGCAGCTCCGACCCGACCACGGTCTCCTGCAGCGGCGGGGCTTCGTTCACCCAGAACTTCACCAACGGCAGCCACTTCATCACGGTCCCCGGCGGGGGGAAATTCAACATCAATTTCACGTCGAGCTACTCGACGATCGCCTTCAGCACCAGCAGCGGCGCGACGCTCAACTCGATCGTGGCGGGGAGCCACGACAACATCTACTACAACGCGAGCACCGGCGGCACGTTCCACATCACGATCGTCGGCAACCACAACAACATCACGCTCCCGACGTCGAGCGGGATGAGCCTGTACGTTACGATCGTCGGCAACAACAACCATCTCAGCGTCACCGCGCCGACCGGGATCACGATGTACCTGAGCGTCTACGGCTCGTACGACACCGCCAGCGAGACGACCTCCAGCGCGGGTGCGTCGATCTACGCCTACTTCACCGGCTTTGACCCGGTCAACGTGACCACCTCGAACTGCCCGTACGGGAACGATTCGAGCACCGACTCCATCACCGCGAGCGTGCCGGACGGCGGGACGTTCGACCTGACCTACAACAACACCGGCTACGCCCACACCGGCACCCAGAGCAGCGGGGTCACCTGGACGACGACCTGGAGCAAGGTCACCGGCCTGACCTGTCCGTACTTCTCGGCGACGTCGCTCCCGCAGAAGACCTCGGGGGCGCCCGGGGCCGGCTTCGCGCTCGAGCTGCGCAACATCTACAGCCCGCAGGCGTTCCTCGCCTACGACCAGGGGGCGATCGTCTTCTCCCAGCCGAACTCGGTGCCGACCTTCCTCGTCGACCCGAACGTCAGCTACGCCGACGCGGAGCTGACGGTCTGGATGCCGGAGTTCCTCTCGACCGTCGGCACGGAGGTCGGGGTCGGCACCGCCGCCCTGTCGGTCCGCCTCGTCTCGCTGCTGAACTACAGCCTGCCGTCCGACAACTACGAGCTGAGCGGGGACACGACGCTGACGGTGGTCTCCCCGTACGCCCAGGCCTGGTGGGGCTTCTTCAACGCCACCTTCCCGTCGACGGACGCGGCGACCTGCACGTCGACGGTGAAGAACGCCTGCGACGGGCCGTTCCTGACGAGCCTGCCGCTCGGCACGGTCGCCGTCACCGTTCCCGCGACCGAGCTCGACATCCAGGTCGCGACCTTCGGGATCACCCTGTCCTAGTGACCCGTCCGATGAATGGGTGAGCTTATAGCCGGGGACCCGTTCCGTTCCTTGTGCGGGTTGCCCCGGTCATCTCTCTCGCGCCGGAGGAGCGCCGTCAGCTCGAGTCCTGGGCCCGGGGCCGGTCCACTCCCTTTCGCATCGTGCTGCGAGCCAAGATCGTCCTCCGCGCCGCCGATGGGCTCCAAGACAAACAGATCGCCGCCGAGCTGAGCACCCAGCGCAACGCCTGTGCGCTCTGGCGGGGACGGTTCCGTCGTCTCCGACTCGCCGGCATCGAGCAGGACGCTCCGCGACCCGGAGGTCCGTCCACTCTCCCCGACTCGAAGATTCGGGCGATCGTCCACGATACCCTCCACACCAAGCCGTA
>JASHYB010000055.1 GCA_030043255.1 Thermoplasmata archaeon
TGGCCGTACTGCAGGTCGACGATCGCCCGGACCTGCTCGGCGGGCTCGACGACCTTCTCCACGACCTTGAACTTCGCCCGGATCTTGCGGCCGGCGAACGGAGGGTTGAAGTCGACCCGCACGCGCGCCGCCGTCAGCGTCACGACGCGCCCGCGCCGGCCGTTGATGGTCAGGACCGTGCCGAGGTCGAGGTGGGCGTCCTCCCGCCGCATCTCGGGCAGCCGCTCGATCTCGTGCATGGTGAACAGCTCGATCAGGTTCGGGTCCCGCTCGCCGAACGCCTCGCCCGGCGCGAACTCCCGTTCGACCTCCTCGCCCACCTTCAGGCCGACCAAGGCCGCCTCCAGCCCGGCCGGGAACGCCTCGCCCCCGATCTCGTGGGGATGGGGACCCCAGCTCTTGCCGGGGACCGGGCCGACGCCGGCGTTCTGGGCGACCTCCTCGTGGGTGGTGTCGACCAGCTCGGTCTTGCCCGCCATCTCGGCCCAGAGGTCGTAGTCGAGCCGGACCAGCTCCCCGGCCTTGGTCACCGAAGCGTCCGCTCCGTCCTTGGAGGTCATCCGCCCGCCGATAGGGCGTGGGGAATAAGGTTTTCCCGAGACGACCTTCGCTCTCGCGCCCGGACGGGGACCGAGCCGCCCCGGAGAGGGCGCCGTTCGACGGGCGTACGACGTAGGGAGGTAGCTCGTGGTCGGGGATCGGTCGGGATCGGCGCCGGCCCCGGGGGCGCGGCCGCCGGACGTCCTGCTCGTGGTGCTGGACTGCGTGCGGGCCGACCTGTTCGACGCCGAACTGGCCCGGGCCGGGTCCCTGCCGTTCCTCGAGCGGCTCCGGAGCGAGGCGCTGGTCTTCCCCGGGGCGGTGGCCACCGGCAGCTGGACGATCCCGAGCCACGCCAGCCTGTTCACCGGCCTCTACCCTTGGGACCACGGAGCCCACTCGCGGGCCGGGCCGCTGCTCGGCCCCGGCTCCGAGACGATCGCCGAGTGCCTCGGGCGCGCCGGCTACGCCACGGCGTTCTACTCGGGGAACGCCTACGTCCAGGACGCCACGGGCCTCAGCCGCGGCTTCGACGAGGCGCTGTGGGCCGGCGGGCGGGAGTTCTTCCTGCGCTTCCTCGGTCGCACGACGGCGAGCTGCCCGGACCTGGGCAGCGCCGGACCGGTCCACGTCCTGCCGGGCGACAAGGAGCCGCCGTCCCGCTTCCGCCAGTTCGCCATCGACACCCTGAGCCGGGCGCCGGCGGTCTGGGACAGCCTCAACCGCATCGGGGGCAAGGTCGTCGGGACCTACGACGGGCCGATGCGCGAGGTCGGCTCCTGGATCGAGCCGTCGGTCGAGAGCTGGCTGGCGAAGCAGCCGTCCGAACGGCCGGTGTTCCTGTTCGTCAACCTGATCGAAGCGCACGAGCCGTACCTCGCCGAGGCCGGTTTTTCGGTCGGCGCCCGGCGCTGGCTGGGGTACGCGCGCGCCCGCCAGGACTCGGTCCTGTACGTCCGGGGCCACTGGCACCCGAGCCCGACCGAGCTCGCCTCGTCGAAGGCCTCGTACGTGCGGTCGCTGCGCACCCTCGATCGTCGGGTGGAGAAGATCGTCCAGGCGTTCGTCCGCCACCGCCGCTGGGAGAACACGCTCGCGGTCCTGACCAGCGACCACGGCCAGGCGTTCCTCGAGAACGACACGATCTACCATCGGTTCCGGGTGGACGAGCCGATCTCGCGGATCCCGCTCTGGGTCCGTCCCCCGGGAGGTCGCCCGGCGGGGGAGCGACGAGAGGGCTGGGCGAGCCTCATCGACATCCCCCGTACGCTCGCGTCGCTGGTCGGGCGGGAGACGTTCGGCGATCCGTCCGCCCGCTCCCTGCTCGCCGACGACGGAGGGCTCGCCGACCGGCCGGTCTACGTGATGACCGACGGGATCCGGCCGGCGGAGATCCCGCACGCGCCGGAGGCGTGGAGGCGGTTCCTGGACCGGCTGGAGGTCGCGGTCTACCGGGGGTCGACCAAGGCGCTCGCCCACGAGGACGGTTCGGTCGACACGTTCCGCATCGAGGTGCCGGACCGCGGGGGCTCGCCAGTGCGGTTGGACGCGGAAGGCGATCCGGAGCTCCGCGAACTCGGGGAGCTCGCCCGGCGCGCGGTCGAACTGGCGAGCGCCCGCATCGCGTCCCAGCCGTACCACGGCTCGGTCGAGCGCCGCATCGCCGGCTGGGGCTACTGAGAGGAAGGGCCGGGCCCCTGCGGGGTCGACGGGGCGGCGGAGACCCGCGACCAGCGCAGGCGGGCGTGCACGAACGCGACCGGTTTCATCAGCGCCTCGACGTAGTAGAGCGGGTGGCGGACCGGCTTGCGGTGCTCGTGCCAGCGCTGCGAGAGCCGATCGTTCTTCATCAGCGATACCGCCATCTGGAACAGCCAGACGTACCGCTTGCGCGCCCAGCGGAGGTAGCTCGTCTCGTAGCTCTTGTCGTGGAAGACCCAGGCCTCCGGCAGGAAGACCCCCCGGTGGCCGGCGGCGAGCACCCGGGTCTCCAGGTCGTGGTCCTCCGCGGTCACCCGAGCGTCGAAGCCGAACTCCTTGAGGACCCGCGTATCCCAGGCGGTGTTCCCCAGCGGCAGGTAGGCGATGTTCCGCGGGACGAGGTCCTGGTAGATCGACTCCTCCAGCATCTCCATGTACCGCTGGATCGAGTTCTCCGCGGGCCGCAACGGCCGGGTCGGACCGCCCGCGAAGGCGACCTCCCCGCGCTCGAGCGGCGCGACGATCCGCTCCAGCCACTCCGGCGGCGCGACCTCGTCCGAGTCGAGGAAGGCGGTCGTCGGCTCGTGCAGGTACGGCATCGCCTCGACGCGGGCGTCGACCGGGCCGCCGGGGAGCCGGACCAGCTCGACCTGCAGCGACGGGTGGCGGCGCACCGCGGTCTCGGCGAGCTCGTCGGGGATCAGCGGGGAGGCCGCGATCAGCACCCGGTCGGGGGGGCGATGCTGGGCCGCCAGCGAGTCGAGCGCGGCGAGGAGCCGGGGGTCGTCCTTGACGGCGATCTCGACGCAGATGCCCAGCCGGGCGCCGGGCGCGGGAGAGGGGGCCGGCGGTGGCGCCCCCGTCGCGGCCTCGGTCACGGAGGCCCTACGCTCGCGGCGCGGGGGTGATCCCCCGACGGTCGGCCAGTTCGGCGATGGTGCGGTCGATCGCCCCGGTGCTCGTCGCCGACGGACGCCAGCCGAGCCCCCGGACCTTGTCGATGGCCAGGAGCTGCTGCGGCACGTCGCCGACCCAGCCTCGGGGGCCCTGGCCGTAGACGATCGCCGCCCGGCCGCCGTGGGCGGCGACGACCTTCTCGGCGATCGCGCGCACGCTGGTCCGGTCCTCGGCCCCGAGGTTGTAGACGTTCACCGGGGCGCGGACCGACCGGGCGACGTGGAGCATCCCGCCGACGCAGTCCTCCGTTCGCAGGTAGCTCTTGGACTGGCTGCCGTCGCCGAGCACCTCGAGCCGGCCCGGGTCGGCCCGGAGCTTCTCGAAGAAATCGTGCAGGATACCGTGGTTCATGCGGCCGTCGATGATGTTCGCGAACCGGAAGATGTAGGCGGTGATCCCGTAGGAGTGAGCGTAGGCGGAGACCAGTCCTTCCGCGCCCAGCTTCGCGGCGCCGTAGAGCGACTCCGGCTCGAGCGGACCGTAGCTCTCCGGCGTGGGGAGGACGGAGGCCAGGCCGTAGACGGTGCTGGAGGAGGAGAACAACAAGCGCGGCACGTCCTGCCGGCGCGCCTGCTCGAGGGTGTGGAACGCGGCCAGCGAGCCGTTCCTCAGGTCGACCGCCGGATCCGCCGAGCCCCGCCGGATGTCCGCGTTCGCCGCCAGGTGCCAGAGCTCCGCCGCCCCCCGGAACAGCTCCGCCGGCGGTTCGCCGGCGCCGAGGTCGCACGCGTGGACGCTCAGCCCCGCACGGGCCTCGGGCAGGTTCGAGCGCTGGCCCGTCGAAAAGTTGTCGACGACCCGGACGGATCGTCCGTCGGAGAGCAGCCGGTCGACGAGGAACGAACCGATCGCCCCGGCGCCGCCGGTGACGACCGTCGGTCCCTCCGGTCGCCGGTCCGGCATGGCGGGCGCCTCACGAGTTGCAGAAGCATATATACCCGAAGGACCCAGTAAACCCGCGCGGTTGCCCTTCCGAGCGTGAGCGAATGCGAACGTACGTTCGGATGATC
Organism: Thermoplasmata archaeon; assembly: GCA_030043255.1. GTDB lineage: Archaea > Thermoplasmatota > Thermoplasmata > Lutacidiplasmatales > UBA184 > Lutacidiplasma. Next base: position 4,209 of record JASHYB010000055.1, read on the forward strand.
TTTCACTCGGAGGGCGCCAGTCCCGTCACGGTGCTCGAAGCAATGCGCGGCCTCGGTTTCGAGGAGGCGATGGGCATCCACGACTTCGTCTACAAGTGGAAGGACCGCACGACGATCGCGGACGTGATCCGTCTCACGACCCAGTTGCACGAACGGCTCAAGGGTCTCAACGTGAGCTACGAGATCACGACGATCTCCTAGGCGGGGGAAGCTCGCGTGCCGCCCGCCGAGCTGGACCGCGTCGAGCGGTTGCTGCTGATCCATCTGCTCGAGCATCACGGCCAGCAGGTCCGCTTCGAGGCGTCGCAGTGGGTTACCGAGTTCGGCATCGTCCGCCGCTTCTCCGCGGAGCCCCCCGAGACGCTGCGGCGCGCGCTACGCGCCCTGGAGATGAGCCGGATGGTCTACCGCCGGACCCAGTACGTCGTCGGCTACTCCGAGCCGAAGCACGTCTACTCGCTCACCCCGACCGGCCACCGCAAGGCGGTCGAGGTCCGGGAGGTCGACCCGGACCCCGGCCCGACCCCGCACAACGGCCCCCGCGCCGGCCTGCCGATGGACGACGCCGACACCCCCGGCCCGGACCCCAGCACCGAGCCCACGACCTGAGCGCCGATGGTCGTCCTGGACGGCCCGCGCGTGCGCCTGCGGCCGCTGACGCCGACGGACCTGGAGGCCGTCTTCGCGTGGTACAACGATCCGGAGATCGTCGCGCCGTACGACCGGTTCTCCACCGATACGTTCGAGTCGTTCCGCGCCTCGGTCGCGGCGGCCGACGGGGATCCGGGCTCGCTCGCGCCGCGCTTCGTCGTCGCCACCCGGACGCCGGAGGCGGTCGTGGGGGTGGTGGGGCACTACCGGGCTCACCCGGTCCTGGAGTACACCGATGTCTGGTACGTCCTCGGCCGCCGCGAGGCCCGCGGGAAGGGGCTGGGCAAGGAGGCGGTCGGCCTGCTCGTCGAGCACCTGTTCGCGACCGGCTCGCTGGAGCGGGTCGGGGCGACCTGCGACGTCGAGAACCTCCCTTCGGTCCGGCTCTTGGAAGGGCTCGGCTTCCGCCGGGAGGGAACCCTACGCTCGGCCCTATTCCATCACGGTCGCTGGCACGACGTCCACGTCTACGGGCTCACCCGGTCGGAGCGGACGCCGCCTCCAGCGTGAAGACGAGACGGGTCCCCCCGTCCCCGAGCGGCACCGGCCGGTCGAAGCGGAGCTCGCCGATCTCCCCGGTGGAGCGCAGATGGGTCCCCCCGCACGGGCAGACGTCGTAGCCGTCGATCTCGACGACCCGGACCGGGTCGACCTGCGCAGGCAGTGGGACGAGCCCGCTCCGCTCGCTGAGCGGATGCCGGTCCCATTCGGCGCGGGGCAGGTGGCGGACCGTCACGGCGCGCGGCGGCGCGACGGCCCCCCGCACGTCCTCGGCCAGCGGCGCCAGGAGCGCCTCGTCGAGCGGACCGTCGACCTCGACGGTCGCGCGCGTTCCCGAGAAGTTCGCCTTACGGGTCCGGCGGCCCGTCCGCGCGAAGATCCGGCCGCTGACGAAGTGCTGCGCCGTGTGCAGGCGCATGTGCCGGTGCCGCCGCTCCCAGTCGATCGTACCCGCGACCTCCTCGCCGACCGTCAGGGCGGTGCGCGCCGGCCCGCTCGCGGTGCGGTGGACGACCGCCGGGCCGGACTTGTTGACGTCCAGCACCTCGACGGCGGGCTGACCGTCGGCCCGCAGCTGGCCCCGGTCGGCCGGCTGGCCGCCGCCGGTCGGATAGAAGTAGGTCCGGTCCAGGACCACCCCGCCCGGCGGCAGCGCGACGACCCGGGCCCGGAACTCGCGCACGTACGCGTCGTCGATCGTCCGGAGGTAGGCGAGCTCGGTCACCTCCGGCCGAGGCCGTTCGGCGGAAAAACAGGTTCCGTTCGGCGCGCGCTCGGGCAACCTTTATGGCGGGGACCGATGTGGCGCGCCGAGGTCTGTCGGTGTTCAAGCTGCGCGTCAAGATGGAGGTGCTCCGCGAGCTCGTCGAGGTGGTCTCGACGCTCGTCAGCGAGGTCAAGCTCTCCGTCTCGAAGGACGGGCTGGAGGCGAAGGCGGTCGACCCGTCGCACGTCGCGATGCTCGTCCTGAAGCTGCAGAAGTCGGTCTTCGAGGAGTTCACCGGCGAGCCGACGGAGATCGGCGTCGACGTCGAGAAGCTGAAGGAGGTCCTGCGGCTCTCCAAGCCGGGGGACATCCTCGAGCTGCAGTACGACGGCAAGAACCGTCTGGTCGCCGCGGTCGGGCGGGTGACGCGCCAGATGGCGGTCGTCGACCCGGCGAGCATCACCGACCCGAAGGTCCCGAACGTCTCGCCGCCGGCGACGGTCGTCGTCAAGACCGAGGACATGCGCCAGGGGATCCGGGGGAGCGAGAGCTTCACCGACCACGTCACGCTCACCCTGGAGCCGGACGCCTTCACCATGCACTCGGAGGGGGACACCGACCGGCTCGACCTGCGGATCCCGAAGGAGACGCTGCCGAAGCTCGAGGTCAAGGAGTCGGTGAAGAGCATGTACCC
>JASHYB010000056.1 GCA_030043255.1 Thermoplasmata archaeon
CTAGGCCGTCCCGGACCGCCATGGCGCAGGACCCGATCGCCTCGGCGGCCGAGCGGCTGGGGGACGACGCGGCGCTCCGACTGCTGCAGGAGCTGGTCGCGATCGCGCCGACCAACCTCGAGGACCTCGCCGCGGGGCGCTACGAAAAGCCGAACTACCTGCGCGCGGCGGACGCGATCGCACGCTGGGCCCGGACCTTCGGGCTCGCCACGCGGCGCTACGACCCCCTGATCGACGGCGGCTCGGCGAAGCTCCGCGGGCTCCCCCGTCCGAACGTCATCGTCGACCTGGACCGGGACGCGAAGGAGACGGTGCTGGTGCTCGCCCACTTCGACGTCGTGCCGGTGCCGGTGGAGCAGCGGGCCCGCTGGAAGAGCCCCCCGCACACGCTGACGCTCCGGCCGGACGGTCGGCTGTACGGGCGGGGCGCGGCGGACGACCTCGGGAGCGGGATCACCGCGACGCTCCTCGCCATGCGCCGCCTGGCGGAGGCGGACCGGCTTCCGCGCAACGTCCGCCTGCTCGCCTGCTGCGACGAGGAGACCGGCGGAGAAGGGGGCATCGAGGCGCTCCGCGAGCACGACGACCGGTTGTCGCCGGACGACCCGGGGCGACTCGTTCGGGGGGACGTGGCGCTGATCCCGGACGGCAGTCCCCACACGACCGTCGGCTCGAGCGGCCTCGGGTTCCTAGAAGCGAGTCGCGAGCTGCCCGCGAAGCTGGAAGACGCGGTGCGTCTCGGCACCGAGCTGGTCGGACTGGACGAGCTGGCGCGCACCTGGAGGTCGGCGTTCCGCTCCCCCGACTGGCCGGATCGCGGCGCCCCGGAGCCGGTGATCACCGGTCGGGCGAGCGTGACGCGGTTCGACCTCGCCGGCGACGGCGAGGGGACCGGACCGCACCTGCTCGCCGTTCACGCGGAGACCGACGCGGGGAACCAGATCGCCCGCACCGTCACGCTGGTGCTCGGAGGGTCCGCCGGCGACCTCGCGCGCGTGCGAGACCAGTGGGCGGCCGCGCTGCCGCCACCGTTCCGTCTCGAGGCGGCCGGCCCGACCGCCCTCACCGTCCCTGCGGGGGCGCTCGCCCTCCAGGTCGTCGGCACGGCGACGCACGGCGGCTACCCGCACCGCGGGCACAACCCCGTGCCGGCGACGCTCGAGCTGCTGCGCGCGGCGATCGCCGCCCGGCAGCTCACGGCCTCCTCCGTCCGCTCGGCAACGTACACCGTCGACGTCCGGTTGCCGCCGGAGATGGAGCTCGAGGACGGGACGACACAGGCCCTCGCCGAGGTTCGGCGGCGGGCGGGGGCGGACGCCCCCCGCCTGCGCTTGGAGTTCCCGCCGGAGCGCTGCCGCCCCGGCTACGCCCTCGCCCCCGGCCAGCCGGTCGCCGACCGGCTCGAGCGGATCGTCCGGGCGGAGCTCGGGGAGGCCGGCATGTACGGCGAGTACGGGGGGACGGACGCCAGTTCGCTTCGGGGGCTCACGAGCCCGTCCGGCGAGCCGTTGGCCGCGCTGGTCTTCGGCTGCATGGACCCGGCGTCGAACATCCACGACGTCGACGAGAGCGCCGATCCGGCGTTGATCGCGGGCGTGGCCCGCACCATCGAGCGGTTCGTCCTCGAGGCCTAGGGGGCGGCGCCCTGCTGCCCCCGATCGAGGGCTCGGCGCTGGCCGTGCTCTGGGTCCTGCTGCCCGCCTATCTCGCGAGCGCGTTCGCCACGATCCCGCGCGGCCGCGGACCCCCGATGGACTTCGGGCGCACCTGGCCCCCGGACGGACGACGGATCCTCGGCCCGTCCAAGAGCTGGTCCGGGTTCCTGTTCGGGGCGACGCTCGCGATCCCCTTCGGCCTCCTGGAGGCGGCGCTGATCCTCGCCGCCCCCCCGAACCTGCGGCTCGTCCCCTCGTGGGGGCCGAGCGTGCTGGCCGCGCTGCCGGTGGTCGCGCTGGTGAGCTACGGGGCGATGGGCGGGGACGCGCTGGGCTCGTTCGTCAAGCGACGGCTCGGCCACGCGAGCGGCGACCGCTTCCTGCTGGTCGACCAGCTGCCGTTCGTGCTCGTGCCCATCGGCCTCGGCCTCGCGCTCGACCCGTCGCTGTTCGTTGCGACCTTCGCGTCCTGGGAGGCGGTGCTATGGCTCCTCGTTTTCACCCTCGGCCTGCATACGGCGTTCAACTGGATCGGCTACTGGGCCGGTCTGAAGAAGGTGCCCTGGTGACCGTGCCCCCGGAACCCGCTCCCTGGACCGCGACGGAGATCGCCCGCGAGCTGATCGAGGCCGGGGCCGTCCGGTTCGGGACCTTCACGCTGGCTTCCGGAGCGACCAGCGACGTCTACATCGATGTGAAGCGCGCCTGGCCCGACCCCCGGCGGCTGGAGGGCCTGGCGCGGGCGCTCGCCGCCCACGTCGGCTCCGAGGACCGGCTGGCGGGGATGGAGCTGGGGGCCGTACCGCTCGTGGTCGCCGTGGCGCTGCGCACCGGCAAGCCGTACGTCGTCCTGCGTAAGGCCCCGAAGGAGCACGGGACCCGCCAGCCGTTCGAGGGGGAGATCCCGGGCGGATCGTCGGTGCTCCTGATCGAGGACGTGACGACGACCGGCGGCAGCACCGCCCGCTCCGTCGAGATCGTCCGGGCCGCCGGCGGCCGGGTCGATCGGGCGCTGGTGGTCGTCGACCGGCAGGACGGCGCCCCCGAGAAGCTGCGCGAGCTCGGGGTCCGTCTCGAGCCGTTGCTGACGATGGCCGAGCTGAGGGCCGCCCGGCGTTGAGCGGCGAGGTGGGCCCCCTGGGCCTGGCCCGGTTCACCGACCCGGCCGAAGCGGCGTCCGTCTACGCCAAGGGGTACTTCGGCAGCCTGGGTCCGGGCGGGACGCTCGCGCTCGACCGCTACGAGTCGGTCTACCTCGCGGAGATGGGCCGGGTCGAGCTGCAGGGGCCCCGGGGCCGGGCCGTCGAGTGGTCCGAGGTGTTCCGCCGCGCCGTGCGCGCGGAGCCGGGGTTCCCGGTGCGGTACCTCGTCTACCGCGACCTGCGCCAGCGGGGCTACGTCGTGCGCTCCGGCCCGCCGCCGGTCGCCTTCTCCGTGCTGCCGCGCGGCGGGATCTACCAGAAGACCCCGGCGCGCTACTGGGTCGAGGCGATCAGCGAGCGACAGCCGTTCGACCTCGCGCGGATCGTCCGGCTGGCCGACCGGGCGCAGGCGGCGCGCAAGCTGCTGTGGCTCGGGGTCGTCGACGAAGAGTCCGACCTCACCTACTACCGGTTGCGACGACCGTCGCCGACCGGCGCCCTCGAGCCCGCGCCGCTGCCGAAGGCGACCGAGGGCTGGCTCGGCGACGATCGGGTCACGGTGCTGGACACGGGCGCGGTCGAAGGGCTGGGACGCCAGCTCGCCTACGGCAGCCGGGTCGGGGACCGGCTCGAGCTCTCGCTCCTGGAGAGCGCCTACCTCGTCGGCGAGGGCCAGCTCGAGGTCCGTGATGCGAAGAGCGGCCGGAGGGTCCCGCTGGAGCGCCTGGCACGGCGGGCCCGGCGGCTCGACCCGCGGCTCGCCGAGCGTCTCGCCGCCTACCGCGAGCTGCGGGGCCGCCGGCTGGTCGTGAAGACCGGGTTCAAGTACGGGGCCCATTTTCGCGCCTACCCGCGCAATCCGGAGCATGCCCACGCGCGCTACCTCATCCAGGCCCTCCCGGACGGCCACATCGCGACGTGGCCGGAGGTCGCCGGCGCGGTCCGGGTCGCCCAGGGGGTCCGCAAGGAGTTCCTGGTCGCGAG
>JASHYB010000057.1 GCA_030043255.1 Thermoplasmata archaeon
GACGAAGGCGACGACGTAGCTCAGCGGGACGAGGAACGCCCAGCCGAACAGTCCGACGAGGGGATCCGTCGCGCCGTCCCCCCTACAGCCTCAGCTCGGTCGCTTCGGCGACGTTGATCGTGCCCTTCGCGCGGTTCAGGGCGAGGACGATGGCGAGCCCGACCGCCACCTCGGTCGCGGCGAAGCCGACCAGGACCACCGCGATCGCCTGGCCGGAGAGGCCGCCCGCCGCCGTCGGGGCGAAGGCGGCGAAGTAGACGAAGTTCAGGATCGCCGCGTTCGTCGCGATCTCGATCGCGACCAGCAGCAGCACGAAGTTCCGTCGCGTCAGGATGCCGAACAGACCGATGGCGAGCAGGGCGGCCGACAGGCCGACGAAGCCGGCCTCGCTGAGGCCGTTCACCCGCGCCCCTCCCGCACGAGGTAGATCGCCCCGCTGACGCCGGCGAGCATGATGATCCCCAGGAGGAGCACCCACGGCCCGTCCACGGAGAAGAGCGTGGCGCTGAGCGCGCTCGGGGCGTAGGACGCCGGCGTCGTCTCCCCCTGCGGGAACTCGCCGAGGGAGGCGACGACGAAGACGAAGGTGAGCACGGCGAGCGCCACCGGCACCGGCCCGAGGCCGGTCGCCGCCTCCCGGGAGAAGATCCGCTTGCGGGTGACCATGATGCCGAACAGCAGGAGGACGGTCACCGCCCCGGCGTAGACGCCCAGCTGCAGGACCCCGAGGAACGGGGCGTTGAGCAGGAAGTAGAGCAGCGCGAGGTCGATGAAGAACACCGCGATCCACATGATCGTGTGGACCAGCTCGCGGGCGAGCAGCGCGGCGAGCGCCGTGACGACCGCGACCGCGGCCAGGAGGAGGAACGCCAGTTCCTCGAGGCTCACGGACGGCTCCCCCAGAACAGGCACTCCTTCGGGCAGACGCTGATGCAGGTGCCGCAGCGCACGCAGTCCGAGTCGTTGACGACCGGCTCCTTCCAGATCCGCTTGGGGAGCTTCGCGCCGGGCTTACCTTCCGGCTTCGGGACGTCCAGCATCGTGATGCAGGCGGTCGGGCAGTCGCGGGCGCAGGCGTTGCAGCCGATGCACAGCGGCGGGTCGAGCAGGATCCGGTCCTCGTTCTCCGGCCGCTCCAGCCGGATCGGGTTCATCGGCAGCTTCGAGCGGAACACCTCGTTCAGCTTCTGGGGCGAGTAGACCATCTCCGAGCGCTTCGGGGTCGAGAGCTCGTAGCGGGTCGTCATCGTCAGGCACCCCTCGGGGCAGGCGTCCGAGCAGAAGCCGCAGTAGCTGCACTTGCCGTAGTCGATCTGCGGGCACTTCTTCGGGTGCTTCGGGTCCCCGCCGGGGACGGTGACCATCTCGATGCACAGGTCCGGGCAGCTGAACGCGCAGAGGTTGCAGCTGATGCAGGTGGCGATGTTCAGCGCATGGACCCCCCGGTAGTTGTCCCAGACCGCCCCGACGCCGATCGGCTTGCCCGAGGCGACCGCGACCTCCCCGCGGAACCGCGGGTCCTCCAGCCGCTCGTACGGGTAGACGATGGTCGACGGCCGGACGAGGCTCTTGACGAACTGCCGGGCCGCGGTCGCCATCGGCCGGGCGACGTACAGGACCGGGTTCTCCTCGGGGGCTTGCGTCGCGGCCGTGCCGGCGGTTCCGTCGGTCATCGTTCCCTCAGCCTCCCGGCGACGGCACGCAGCCGAAGACCGGCAGGCACCGCACGCTCACCAGCGCCGCCGCGAGGAACACCGAGAGCAGGCTGAGCGGGATCAGCCGGTTCCAGCCCACCCGCAGCAGCTGGTCGGTCCGCACGCGCGGCAGCGAGGCGCGGACCCAGACGAACAGCCCGAAGACGAGGTAGGTCTTGAGCATGAACCAGAAGATGCCGGCGAGCGGGAACGACGTCGCCGCGCTCGGGACCCAGCCCGGCATCGTCCACCCGCCGAGGAACAAGAGGACGATGAGGATGCTGCCGACCAGCGCGCGGAGGTAGTCGGCGAGCATGAAGAAGGCGAAGAGCATGCCGCCGTACTCCGTGTTCCAGCCCTCCACCAGCTCCGCCTCCGCCTCGGGCAGGTCGAACGGGATCCGCTCCATCTCGGCCAGCATCGCCGCGACGAACACCACCAGCGCGACGACCAGCGGTCCCCAGAACCAGTAGTTCTGCTGCTCGTAGACGATCGTCGTCAGGCTGAAGCTGCCGGCGACGACGACGACCGCGACCACCGCCAGCAATAGCGGCACTTCGTAGGCGATCATCTGCGCCGCCGAGCGCAGGCCGCCCATCAGGGAGTACTTGTTGTTGCTCGACCAGGCGCTGACGAAGATGAACAGCGGCGCGAACGAGAAGACGACCAGCGCGAGCAGGAGGCTCAGCGGCAGGGCCCCCGAGTTCCAGCCGGTGGAGATCGGCAGGATGCCGAAGATCACCAGCGAGCTGACCATGTAGGCGGTCGGCCCGAAGTAGAAGCCGACGTGGTCCGCCTCCGCCGGCTGGGTCGTGTGCTTGCGGAACAGCTTGAGGCCGTCCGCGAAGTTCTGCAGCAGGCCGGCGTAGCCGACGTGCATCGCGCCGCGCCGGTCCATGAACCGGCCGAGCAGCTTGCGCTCGTACCAGATCAGGACGATCGTGTTGAGCATGCTGGCGGCCAGCAGGATCGCCGCGAAGATCAGCACCCCGAGCCCGGTGACGACGTTCGGGTTCTCCACGGCCGCCGCGGCCGGTCCGTAGTGCAGGATCCAGCCGAGGAGGAAGAGCAGGTCGTGCGCGAGGTCGTACGACACCGAGTACAGGGTGACGGTCGACATGCGGACCCCGCGCTAGCGGTCGACCTCCCCGACGCAGACGTCGACGCTCCCCATGATCGGCGGGATGTCGGCGACGTGGTAGCCGACCAGGTAGGTGCTGGCCGCGCTGAGGTTGGCGAAGACCGGCGAGCGGAACTTCACGCGGTACGGGTGCTCGCCGCCGTCGTTGACGACGTAGCTGAGCGCTTCGCCGTGCGGCTCCTCGATCGCGGAGAGCCCGAGCCCCTTCGGGTAGTTCCGCTTGAGCAGGTAGCCCTCCGCCCCGACCGGCGCGTACGGGGCCCCCAGCCAGCGGGGCAGGCGGTCGGCGACGACCGGCCCCGGATGGTGGTCGAGCCAGTCGAGGACCTGGCGCAGGATGCGGACCGATTGGCGCATCTCCTCCATCCGGACGAGGTAGCGGCCGGTGACGTCGGCGCTGTCGGCCAGCGCGACGTCGAAGTCGACGCGGTCGTAGGCCGAGTACGGCCGGTCCTTGCGCAGATCGCGCTTGACCCCGGCGGCCCGGAGCATCGGTCCGGTGACGCCGTGAGCGATCGCCTCCGGTCCCTTCAGGACCCCGAGGCCGTCGCAGCGCTTGCGGAAGATCGTCGAGCCGAGGCAGAGCGCGTCGTACTCGCGGAACCGGTCGTCCAGCCAGTCCAGGACCTTGCGCGACCGGTCGGCGAAGCCCGGCGGCAGGTCGTTGCGGACGCCGCCGACCCGCATGTACTCGTAGGTCATGCGGGCGCCGGTGAAGCTCTGGAACAGGTCGAGGACCAGGTCCCGGTCCCGCATCCCGTACAGGAACGGGCTCATCAGCCCGAGGTCCTGGACGAACGCGGCGTACCACATCAGGTGCGAGCCGAGGCGCTGGAACTCGTCGCAGAGCACGCGCAGGTAGTCGGCGCGCTCCGGCGGCCGGACCTGGAGCGCCGCCTCTGCCCCCAGGATGTACAGGTGCTCCCACGCCATCCCGGCGACGTAGCAGCAGCGGTCCATCAGCGTGATCACCTCGTTGTAGTGCCGGTCCTCGCTGATCTTCTCGATCCCGCGGTGCAGGTAGCCCATCTCGGGGTCGACGGCGCGGACCAGCTCGCCGTCGATCTGGACCCGGAGGTTCCACAGCCCGTGCGTCATGGGGTGCTGCGGCCCCATGTTGATCCACATCTCAGACATGGCGCACCTTGACCTCGAGCTCCTCGGGCTCGTGCAGCTTGAACGAGCGCAGCAGCGGGTGGAACGCGTAGCCGTCCGGCATCAGGAGATGGCGCAGGTCCGGGTGGTGGTCGAAGGTGATGTCCACCATCTCCCAGGCCTCCCGCTCGTGCCAGTTGGCGCTCGGCCAGACCCCGCTCGCCGTCTCGACGTGCGCGTCGTTCGCCGGCACGGTCGTCGACAGCAGCGCGTACTGGCGCGCGCCGTCCGACCAGAGGACGTAGAGCACCTCGCGCGTCTCGACCCAGTCGATGCCCCCGACCATCGCGCAGTGCGCGAAGCCGAGGTCGTCGCGCATCGCGCGGAACGTCTCCAGCGCCGCGGTCCGCTCGAAGCGGACCCTGCCGGCCGTCCCGGCGAAGGGCTCGACCCCGAGCAGCCGCTCGCCGAGCTTCGGCGCGAGGGCCCGCTGGAGGTCCTGCGGTTGCATCGTTCCTCCCCGCCACGACGGCCCGACGCCCGAGCCGGTCACTCCTTGCGTTCGTGGATCAGCTTCTCGAGCTGCAGGATCCCGTCCAGCATCGCCTCGGGTCGCGGCGGGCAGCCGGCGATGTAGACGTCGACCGGCACCAGCTTGTCGACCCCTGGCACCACCGAGTAGGCGGTCCGGAACGGCCCGCCGCCGGTCGCGCAGTTGCCCATCGCGATCACCCACTTCGGCTCGGGCATCTGCTCGTAGAGCGTCACGAGCTTGTGGGCGACCTTCCAGGTCACCGTCCCGTTGACGATCATCAGGTCGCACTGGCGGGGCGACGAGCGCGGGACGACGCCGAACCGCTCGGCGTCCCAGCGGGCCCCGAACGCCGCCGCGAACTCGATCGCGCAGCAGGCGAGGCCCCAGTGCAGCGGGAACAGCGAGTTGCGCCCGGCCCAGTTGAACACCGGGCGGATGAGCTTCTGCTGGCCCTGCTCGGCGAGGAGCGCGGTCAGCGCCTCCTTCGCGGCCGGCACGAACTCCTTGGCCCGGACCGCCTCGATCTCGACGAACGGGACCGCGGGCTCGTGGACGACCGGCAGCGCCGCGCCGGCCATGCCGGTCGCCGCGGTCTCCGCCGGGGCGGGCTTGGGCGGGGGCAGTACCGTGGCGCTCAGACGACCCACCTCTTCTCGCCGCTCAGGGCGTAGTAGATCCCGGTGATCGCGAGACCGGTAAAGCCGGCCGCCACCAGGACCGGCACGAGCGCCGAGTTCACCGAGCGGTAGGTGAGACCCCAGAGGGCGAGCAGGAAGCCGAGGACGTCGACCGCGACGAAGACGATCGCGAAGGTGTAGTGCTGGGTCGGGAAGTCGATCTGCGCCTCCCCCTCGGCTTCCTCCCCGCACTCGTAGGTCGTCGTCTCGAGGTACGACCGGCGACGCTTGGCGCCCAGCGTG
>JASHYB010000058.1 GCA_030043255.1 Thermoplasmata archaeon
GCGTCGATGCGGGCGAGGTCGAGGCCGACCGTGTCGGCGACCCCGCGCAGCCCGTCCACCCGCTGCAGCAGCTCGCTCAGCCAGCCCCAGTCCTGGTCGGCCCGCGCGACGAGCACCTCCAGGCGCTTGACCGCCGCCTCCGCCCGGGCGACCTCCCCGGCCCGGACCGCGGCGTCGAACTCGTTCGCCAGCTGGGCGGTCGGGATCGGCAGACCTTGCGACTGGTAGCGCATGGCGCGCTCCTCCGCCTCGCCGAGGCGGCGGCGGAGTTCCGGGAACGGAGAGGGCTTGGAGGGCATGCTTTAGGTCCGGGGCTCCGCAACAGCGAAGCTCCGCATAAGACGCGTGAGGGCGGCATCGGCCTCCTCGAAGCGTCGGGCGCGGAGCAGGTCGGTGGCCTCGTGGATCTGGCGGGCCGCCTGCTGCGCCTCCGGACTGTCCGGCGGCAACCCCCGGATCCGTACGGCCAGGGCCCGGGCCTTCTGCATCAGCGCGGCGACCGCCTGAGGATCGGCGGGGTCGAACGCCGCGGGCGAGGCCGCCTCCGCGCTCGCGGAAGGCCGGGTCGCCTCGGAGATCGGGGCGGCGGAGACGGCCGGCGACGGCTCGACGATCGTCGGCTCCACCACCGGCGCGGGGGCTGGGACGTGAACCGGCGGCGGAGGGGCTCGACGGGCCTCCTCGGCGAGCGCCCGAAGCTCTGCGCGCAGCTCGCTCACGCTCTGGACCGCGTCGACGAGCCGGCCCTCGCGCAGGTGGCGGGTCGCCTCGGCGTGGAGCTTGCGGGCCGTCTGGGCTCGGGCCGGGTGCGGGGGTACGCCGGCGAGCGCCTCGGCATGGCGCGCCAGCTCCGCTTCGAGCCCGGGCGGGATCCGCTCGTGCAGCTGCATCAGCGTCTGCGCCGCGGCCTGGGCCGCGGCGTCCAGGTCGTGCTCGGTCGCCGGCAAGGTCGCGAGCGTCGCCCGGGTGGCCGCCAGGCGGTCCGGACCGGCGTCGACGTCGATCCCGAGCGCGGCAGCCTCCCGGCGGAGCGTCGTCACCTGCGCGATCAGGCCCTGCAGCCCGCGCCAGTGGGTCTCGATGCGTGCGACCCGACGTTCGACCGCGAGCAGGCCAGCGACCGACGCGGCCGGCTCGCCGCCGACGAACTCCTCGGCGAGATGGGCGAGCTCGTCCTCGAGCGCCAGGCGCAGGCCGCTCGCCTCGAGCGCCCGGCCCCGCGCCTCCAGGTCGGCGAGGTGGCGGGCCAGCAGCTCCTCCGTCTCCCGGTCGAGACGGCCCTGCGCGGAGCGCAGGATCTGCTGGGCGTCGCTCAGCCGGCCGGACGCCTCGTTGAGGGCCGCCTCGCAGAGCTCCGCCGTCAGATCGGGCGACTCCTGGTCGATCGTGCGGAGCAGCTCGCTCCGCTCCTCCAGCGTGTGCGCCAGCGCCGCGTTCAGCTCCGCCTCCGGCGGCGGCTCGGCCCGGCCGGCGGCCGGGGAGCGGGCGGACGCCGGCGGGGGAGGCTCGCTCTCCAGCGGCAGTTCGGCGAGCGCGACCGGGCCGTCGAGCCGATCCAGGAGCGCTCGAGGGAACCCGCACTTCGGGCAGTGCGCGGCGGTCCCCGGTAGGGGCTCGCCGCAGACCGGACAGGGTTCGTCCACGCGCGGCTTCCTCAACGACTTCACGGAGGCGCTACGCTTTGAGCTTGCTGTCGAGGGTACGGGATCGGCTGGAGCGGTCAGCCGCCCGAGAACGTCGGGATGACCGTCAGGCGGACCGGACGGTCGAGCGGGGTGTCCAACGGGATCGACACCCCGTCGATCAGGACCGCCGAACCTTCGGGGGCCTCCCCGAGCTCCCGCAGCAGCGCGCGGACCGCTGTGCCCGGGAGGACGCTTCGGGTCAGCTCGCGCGCCCCGCTGCCCCGCACCAGTTCGACCACGACCTCCACCGGACCGGAGGCGCTGAGGGGGAGAGCTTCCGGCGAGGGGCCGATCGACCCCTCTCCCTTTGAACTCCCGCGATGCATACGCATCACCAGATCTCGAATCTGGCGCCTTGGCCGAGCTAGGCTACCTCAGCACCCGAGCGAGCGGAGAAGGCCCGCAACTTGAGCCTTTCCGGGCCGGCGCTGCGCGTCGGCGCGAGCGCGCCGAGCCGGTCGGTCAGCCGCTTCGGATCTCCGGCCGGCGCCGCGGAATCCCGCGCCCTCGGGACTCCCGGCAGCGCGGGTGGGGCCGGCCGTCAGGGAGACGCTCGACCTAACCGGTCGGTTCCGGCGCTTGGAGGGTCCGTAGTTCCGAAACCGTCCGCTCGAATTCGCGGCCGATGGCGCGCACGAGCTCGGGCCGCCGGCTGGGGTCGCCGGCGTCCGCGGCCTGCTCCAGCTTGCCGCACGCCTGAGCGAGCCGCAGCGCGCCGATGCCCTCGGCGGCCTCGCGAAGCTCTCGGCCGGCGGCCACGGTCGCCTCGCCGGCATCGGCCGAGTCGCCGAGGTCCCGGAGCGCGTGCAGGAGGCGGCTTCCGTCGTTCAGGAACCGAGCCACCTGGGCCTCCAGCTCGCCCGGGGTGCCGGCGCTACGCTGCTGGAGCTCGGCCCACCGCTTCGGCTCGATCGCCGGGCCCGGCAGCGTTCGGGCGCGTCGGCCGGCGGTCCGGTGCGGACGCGCGGCCCGGGGACGCGGTGCGGCCGGCTCTTCGGCGGGCGGAGGGGGAGGCGGGGGCGGTGGCGCGGGGATCTCGGTCTCCGGCGCGGGAGGAGCGATGCGGATCAGCGCGTGTACGCCGTGCGGCAGCGTCAGCACGCGGCGGAGGTAGCGGGAGGTCGCGCGGCTGCCGTCCTCGCGGAGGAGCCGGAGCTCCCCCAGCACCGTGACCGTGCCTTCGGCCCGGGGCGTGCCGTGCGGTCCCCCCGGGGGCCGCGACCCCGAGAGCGTGTGGGCGAACAGCTCCGCGACCTCGCTCGGGTCGGAGGCCCGGGCCTCGCCGAGCAGGCGCGCGCCGACCTCGTTGAGGGCGATGACCTTGCCCCGGGCCACGACCGCGACGCCCTCCTCCAGGTGGCGCAGCGGCGCGAGCTCGGTCTCCGAAGGGGTCCCGGGCGCGGCGAGCCGGACCGCGAGCCGGTGCAGCACGATCGCCTCCCGGACAGCTCGGGAGAGCGCCCCGGGCTCGAGGGCCTCCTTGACCAGGACCGCCTCCGCCCCGCTCTGCAGCGCCGCCCGGGACCGGTGAAGGTCCTCGGTCCCGGCGAGGACGAGCACCGGCAACGCCGGCACGGCGCGGAGCATCCGTTCGATGCCGTCGACCCCGTGGCTGTCCGGCAGGCCGAGGTCGACCAGGACCACGTCGAACGACTGGCCCCGGAGCAGCGCCAGGGCGCTCGAGATCCGCTCTGCCCGGGTGAGTTGGACCGCCAGGTCGGGCGCCGCCCCCAAGACCTCGGAGACCCGGCGGGCGTCGGCCGGCTGGTCGACGACCAGCAGGACGCGGAGAGGTTCGGTCGGCACAGGCGGTCGAGCGGGAGGCTCCCGGGCTACCGAGGAGGGAGCTCGGCGGCCGCGCGTCCGGATCGCTCGGTCCGGCGAACGGCGGACCGGCGCGCCGCAACGTCGTTCGGCTCTGGCACGCTACGGGAGGCTCCTCGGACCCACGCGGCGCGCGACCCCGGGTCCGACCGTCGGACCTTCGGGCCCACGCCCGCCCACCCCCGGCTCCCGGACCGGGAAACGCCGACCCTGGCCATGCCAATCTTACGAGGGAGTCAAGGGACCGAGCGGGGTATA
>JASHYB010000059.1 GCA_030043255.1 Thermoplasmata archaeon
AGCACGACGACGCCGTGCCGCGAGAGCATCCGTGCGACGAAGCTGACCCGACGGGCGTGCATCTCCCGGTCCTTCCGGGAGAACCCCAGCTCCGGGGAGAACATCTGACGGACCTCGTCGCCGTCCAGGATCTCCACTTCGCGCCCGGAAGCCCGCAGGCGGGCGCTCGCGGTCCGCGCGAGGGTCGTCTTCCCCGCGCACGGCAGCCCCTCGATCCAGACGACCCCCCCGTCCCGCTCGGACCGGCTCGTGCCCGACACAACCCGGGCACGGCGCCCCGCTTCTTGAACCCGGGGCACGGACCGCCGCCGGGCCCGGGAGGCCGGGGGCACATCGGTCGCGGGGGCCGGGGGCTAGGTGACCCGTTAATGATACATCTTATCCGAACGGTTCGGGCGGACGGCCCCGCGGCGTCTTCCGCGGAAGCCTCGTCAGGTAGCTGGTGCGTCGCGACGGGCAGGGCGGTCGCCTCGACCGCCGGACGCACGAACGTACTGTAGGGAACTTCAGGGTCCGGCGCCCGGCTTTATAGACCTCTCCCGGCCCACGGGGAGTATGGACACCACGATGCCGCGCCGACCGAACGACTCCCCGTCGGGCTCCCGAGCGCGGCCCGCGTGGCGCCACCATGACCCGTCGTGCCCGGCCGCCCCCCCCGGCGGACCTGCCGACGAGGGGAGGGCGCGATGAGCGCGGGGGCCCCACCTCCCCCGGGCGCGTCGCCGCCCTCCCCGGCCCCCTCCCCTCCGGCGTCGCCCCCGCCCGTCCGGCGCCGGTCCGACCGCGGGCGCCTGCTCGCGATCCTCGGGGTCATCGTCGTCGTCGTGATCGTCCTCGGGGCCGGCGCGACCACCCACTGGTTCGGCCTGCGCCCGGCGGCGACCTCCACGGCCGCCTGCCCGACCGGGGTGACCCTGGACGGGGCCGGCGCGAGCTTCGTGAACACCCTCGTGACCCAGTGGGCGTACGTCTACAACAGCGTGACCTCCAACAAGGTCAGCTACGACTCCTCCAGCGCCGGCGTCGGCATCGCGGACTTCGGCGAGAAGGAGACCCAGTTCGCGGCGACCGACGAGCCGGTGACCTACCAGGAGGTCGCCACCTTCCCGGGGACCACCCTGACCCTTCCGGTGACCGGCGGGGCGGTGACCATCGTCTACTACCTGCCGGGCTACACCCACCACCTCGAGCTGAACGCCAGCACGCTGGTCGGCATCTACTCCGGCACGATCACGAACTGGGACAGCCCGCTGCTCAACGAGAGCGGCCTGAACCCGGGGCTGCCGGACCAGACGATCATCCCGGTCGTCCGCTCGGACGCCGCGGGGACGACCTACGTCCTCACCAACTATCTCAGCGACGACAACTCGACCTGGGCGAAGGACGTCGGCACCTCGATCCAGCCGACCTGGCCGACGGTCCCGAACGACACGGAGCGGCCCGAGAAGGGCAACTCCGGCCTCGCCTCGTTCGTCAACGAGACCCAGTACTCGATCGGCTACGTCGACCTGGCCGACGCGGAGAGCCATACCAACCTCGGCATCGCCGCGGTCGAGAACCCGAAGCTGGCCTACATCGTGCCGACCGTCCCCGACACCCAGTCGGCGATCGACGACCTGGCCGGTCAGCCGATCCCCCCGGCCACGGGCAACTGGTCGGCCGTCTCCTGGGTGAACGCCCCGGGCGCCGGGGACTACCCGCTGGCCACGCTCACGTACTTCCTGGTCCTCGAGAACCCGGCCCTCGGCTACGACCCGTCGCTCGCGAACACGACGGTCCTCGTCCAGTGGCTCAACTGGGTGCTCACGGACGGCCAGAGCTACTCGAGCTCGCTGCTCTACGTCAACCCGCCGTCCGCCATCCTCACCCAGGACCAGCAGGCCGTCTCCAGCGTGAACTATAACGGGGCGTCGATCCCCACCTGCAGCACGTAGGCAGGGGTGTGGAGGGGAGCGGGGACGGCGAGGCGACCCGGTTCCGAGCGCGGATCCCGAGGGCGGTCCGTCGGGCCCGCTGGATCGGCCTAGGGTTCCGCGGCGGCACGACCGCCGCGCTCGTCGCCTTCCTCCTGCTGGCCGTCGGCTTTGTCCTCTTCCTCGTCCGGGCGTCGCTTCCGGAGATCCGCCGCACGGGGATCGGGTTCCTGTTCGGTCCCCACTGGTACGTCACCGCCGGCGTCTACGGCGCCGGCCCGGCGATCGTCGGGACCCTGCTCACCAGCGCGCTGGCGCTGATCTTCGCGGTGCCCGTCGGGCTGGGCGCCGCGATCCTGAGCGCCGAGGTCGCCCCGCGGTGGCTCCGCGGCGCGCTGGCGTACGTCGTCGAGCTCGGCGCGATGGTCCCGAGCGTCGTCTACGCGTTCTGGGCGCTGGTGGTCCTGGTCCCGTACATGAAGCGGGTCGTCGAGCCGTTCCTCCTGCGGACGCTGGGGGTCGGCTTCGGGTTCGCCGGGCTGCCGCTGGGCCAGGATGTCCTGACCGCCGGCGTCATCCTGGGCGTGATGGCGACCCCGACCATCGCCGCGCTCTCGCGCGAGGCGCTGCTCGCGGTGCCGCGCGAGCGCCGGGAGGCAGCTCGGGCCCTGGGGGCGACGCGCTGGGAGACCGCGCGGATCGCGGTCCTGGGACCGGCCGGACCCGGGATCGCCGGCTCGATCGTGCTCGCCCTCGGACGGGCGCTCGGCGAGGCGATCGCCGTCGTGGCCGTCATCGGCAACACCTACCAGTACCCGCCGTCGTTCCTGAGCCCCGGCACGACGCTGGCGAGCTGGCTCGTCAACGGCTTCTCGGACGCCATCGGCACGCAGCGCGAGGCGCTCTTCGAGCTCGGGCTGATCCTGTTCGCCATCTCCATGGCCGTCAACGTCGGGGCCCGCCTGGCGCTGCGCCGTTCGGCCTCCGGCGCGGAGGGCCCGGGGCCGCTGCGACGCTGGCTGGGCCGGCGCCATCGACCGGGGCTCCCCGGCGTGACCGCCGCCGCCGGCTCGGAGGCCTGGTGGCCCGGCGTCATCGCGCGGCGTCCGCGCCGGATCCTCCGGCGCAAGGTGGTCGCCGCCGTCGTCGTGGTGCTGGCGGTGGCCGCCCTCGGCATCGCCGTCTACCCGCTGGTGAGCCTGAGCCGGCTCGCGGTGGAGAACGGCGCGTCGGTGGCGCTCCGGCCGTCGTTCTACACCGAGCCGCTGCCGCCGCCCTGCCTGCGCAACTGCAGCCTGGGCGGCATCAGCGCGCCGATCCAGGGGACGCTGCTCCTCGTCGGCCTCGCGTCGCTGGTCGCGGTCCCCGTGGGGCTCTGCGCCGGCATCTACCTGTCGGAGTACGCCCGCGGACGCCTGCGGACCGCCTCGGGATTGGTCATCGACGCCTTCGTCGGCGTCCCGACGATCCTGATCGGGCTGTTCGTCTTCTCGGCGTTCCTGCAGTACCGTCCCGACCTCGCCCAGAGCGCGATCGCCGGCGGGCTCGCGCTGAGCATCCTGATGCTCCCGATCGTCGCCCGCGCCACGGAGATCGCCCTGCGGACGGTGCCGCTCACCGTCCGGGAGTCGGCGCTCGCCCTCGGGTTCCCCCGCCACCGGGTCACGACGCGGGTCGTGCTCGGCGGATGCCGGAGCGCCCTGGTGACCGGCACGCTGCTGGCGGTGGGGCGTGCGGCCGGCGAGACGGCCGCGCTGCTGTTCACCGTCGGCTGGACGCCGTACGGCTTCTCCGGCTGGGACCAGCCGGTCTCGGCGATGGCCCCGTTCATCTTCCAGGCGTTCTGGGGGGACAGCACGCCGAACTGGGTCCGGGACGCCTGGGGGGCCACGCTCGTGCTGCTGGTCCTGATGGTCCTGATCTCGCTGGCGGCGCGCCTGTCGCTCCGCAGCACGAACGTCGCGCTGCCGGAGTGAGAGGATGGCCGCGAAGCTCGACATCCGGGAGCTCTCCGCCTGGTACGGGCGGCGGCAGGTGCTCTACGACCTGCGCTTCAGCGTCCCGGACCGGGCGGTCACCGCGATCATCGGGCCGTCCGGCTGCGGCAAGTCGACGTTCCTGCGCTGCGCCAACCGCCTCCACGAGGAGGTCCCGGGGACGCGGACCGAGGGGGCGATCCTGCTGGACGGCCAGCCGATCGCCGGCCTCGACCCGATCGCCCTGCGCTGCCGGGTCGGCATGGTCTTCCAGCGCCCGGCGCCGTTCCCGAACCTGTCGGTCTTCGAGAACGTCGCCGCCGGCCTGCGGCTGCTCGGGGTCCGCCGTCGGGACGAGCTCGACCAGGGGGTCTACGAGGCGCTGGTCGCCGCCGGGCTCTGGGAGGAGGTCGAATCGGCCCTGGACGCGCCGGGGGTCAGCCTGTCCGGCGGCCAGCAGCAGCGCCTGTGCATCGCGCGGGCGCTCGCGGTCCACCCGGAGGTCCTGCTGATGGACGAGCCGTGCTCGGCGCTCGACCCGATCGCCACCGCGCGCATCGAGGCGCTGATCGCCAAGCTCCGCAGCGCCTACGCCGTCGTCATCGTCACGCACAACCTGGCGCAGGCGCTGCGCGTCTCCGACCTCACGGCGTTCTTCTACCTCGGCAAGCTCGTCGAGTTCGGCTCCACCGACCAGGTCTTCCATCATTCCCAGGAGAAGCTGACGGAGAACTACGTGACCGGACGGTTCGGCTGACGGCCGGACGGCCTGTGGCAACGGGCTTATCGACCGCGGCCGTAACGGCCTGTCCGGCATGAAGGCGCTGGTGCTCATCGGGGGGCTGGGCACCCGCCTGCGCCCGATCACCTACGCGGTCCCGAAGCAGCTGATCCCGCTCGCGGGCAAGCCGATGCTCTACCACGTGCTGGACCTGCTGCCCCGGGACGTCGAGGAGGTGGTGCTCGCGACGGGCTACCGCGCCGACCAGGTGGAGCGGTGCGTCCGGGAGCAGCCGCCGGGGCTGCCGGTGCGGACGGTGGCGGAGGCGGAGCCGCTCGGCACGGGCGGCGGCATGAAGAACGCCGGCGGCGCGATGAGCGACCCGTTCTTCCTGCTGAACTCGGACGTGATCGCCTCGGCGGAGCTCGGACCGCTCGCGGCGGCCCATCGCCGGTCCCCCCGGGTCGGGACGATGGGGCTGTTCGAGGTCGACGACACCCGCCCGTACGGCGTCGCCGCGCTCGGCCCGGACGACCGCATCACCGAGTTTGTGGAGAAGCCGGAGCCCGAGCGCGCTCCCTCCCACTGGATCAACGCCGGGCTGGCCGTATGGGCCTGCTCCGTCCTCGACCGGATCCCGGCCGGTCGGCCGGTGAGCTTCGAGAAGGAGGTGGTCCCGGGGCTGCTTGCCGGGGGGGTCTACGGCTGGCGGATGGCCGGCTTCTGGGACGACGCCGGCACGCGCGAGCGGCTGCTGCGCTCCCAGCGCCTGCTGTTCGACGCCGGCCGGGCGGCGCACGTCGGCCGACCGGCCGGGGCCGAGGGCCACGGACC
>JASHYB010000004.1 GCA_030043255.1 Thermoplasmata archaeon
ACGCAGAACACCTACGGGGCCCAGCTGAACTCCGTGCTGACCAACGTCACGATCCTCGGCCAGACCTCGTTCGGCCCGAACGTCAACGCCCCGTCCGGCTGCTCGGGCTTTTACACCGGCTCGAACAACTGCCCGAACCAGTTCTGGCTGCAGAACGTCATCAACTACAACCCGTCGACGCACTCGCTGACCTTCGAGAACAACATCTGGAACTTCTCGAACCCGGCCGCGGACTGGGCCACGACCAACGGCATCACGCTGCACGGTCGCTCCACCCCCAACGGCGAGTACTACGGGGTCAACGGTCCCAGCATCACCATCTCCTACCCGTTCACGGTCGTGCTCTACCTGAACACAACGGTCGGCGCCTGCACGACCGGCACGCCGGGCGCGGCGAGCTGCTCGGGGATCGCCTCCGGTCCGGTGAACGAGGTGTTCTTCAACTACACCGTCTACAACGCGACCGGTCACGTCGTCTGCCCGACGACCGAGGCTTCCCACGAGGCCTGCGGCGAGTATGACGACGTCTTCTGGAACTCCATCTCCGCCAGCATCAACCCGGCGGGGGTGCCGTTCGGCAGCGCCCAGATCCAGGCCAACGGCAGCGCCTACAACCCGGTCGGCCTGCCCAACGACTGGGAGCTGGACTGGGGGATCGGCTCCAGCAGCGGCGCCACGACCGGCATCGTCTACGCGGACGCCGAGCTCGGGCTCGACTACTGTCCGGCCGCCGACACCAGCACGGTTACCGGCAAGTGCTCGAAGTACGTCGCCCCGCCCGCGGCCTACGACTTCGGCAGCGAGACGGGAGAGACCGGCAGCGGCTCCAGCGTCTACTGGGTGAACGAGACCGGCAGCGGTCCGTCCCCGTCCTACGTCGCCGCCGTCGGCCAGCCGGTCGCCCGGCTGGTCACCGGCCCGTCCCTGCTCCACGGCCTGTGGAACGCGTCGGCGAGCGGGCCCGGCGCCTTCGCGCTGAACTACGCCAAGATCCAGCCGGCCAACGCCTGGGTCGGCATCGCCGCCGGCTCGATGACCACCAACCAGTCGCAGTTCCAGGTCGCCCCGACGTTCGGCTGGTTCTCGGCCCGCTCCGGCTCCGGCGGGGTCTCCAGCGCCCACCCGACGACTCTCGGCGCGAACCTGTGGCTGCCGCCCGGGGTCTACACGTTCGAGGTGCTGCTCAGCGGCTACGACCCGTGGATCGAGACGGTGAACCTGTCGACGTCCAGCCAGACCCCGCAGATCAAGCTCACCGTCGACCACAGCACCGGGGTCTACACCCCGATGTACGCCTTCAGCTCGAGTGACCTCGCGAACCTGTCGGTCAGCGGTTCGGGCACCAGCTCGAGCCCCTACATCCTCGTGCACGGCGCGGGGACGGTCGGCGCCCCGTACGGCGTCGCGGGCTCGGTCTCGTACCTGTTCAGCAACGTGAACGACTATCTGTTCACCGTCTGGCTCGGGGCGTACATCAACTCGACCACGGCTTACGCGGAGTTCAACCCCGCCCCGTCGTTCACCATCGACTATCCGTCCTGGCAGGCGTCGACCTTCGACCTGTTCGACGTCCCGATGACGGACGGGCTGCAGTACTACCTCTACCACGCGCAGAACTTCACCATCGCCCACGGCACCAACCTCTACGCGTGGGCGAACAGCGAGGCGACGAGCGTCACGGACGTCGTCTGCAACACCTGCCTGAACGACCTGCTCGCCAGCAACCGGTTCAACGTCTCGGACATCGGGCTGTCGTTCACCGGCGGCACCGGCGCGCTGAGCGGCAACACCTTCGCCGGCTCGCGCAACGTCGTCTGGGGCAACACGTTCGTCGCGGCGAGCCAGCCGAACTACACCGGCCTGACGAGCCCGACCCGCTTCATCACCGAGTCCGACAGCTTCGACCGGCTCTACAACAACGCCTTTGACGCGAACCTGACGATCTCGGAGACCTCGACGACGAACATCAACTACTGGAACGAGACCTGCCAGGTCGGCTACGCGCCGCTGTCGCACAACGCCTACCCCGCGCCGACGGTCTGCCAGCCGAGCACGGCCTCCGCGACCATGAACGGGGTCACGCTCACCGGCAGCATCCTCGGCACGAGCTACCAGGGCGGCAACTACTGGTCGAACTACGGCGGCTACGCGAACCCGTACGCCAACATCCCGTACGTCGGGCGGACGACCAGCTACAGCTCCGGCGGCATCGGCCAGCCGAGCGGCGGGCACGCGGGGGACTTCGCCCCGCTGATCCCGTTCACCGTCTACCAGGTGCCGTTCACCGAGACGGCGCTGGGCAGCTCGTCGAGCAGCACGGCGTTCACCGTCGCGGTGAAGAACGCGAGCCTGGACCCGAACAAGAACTCCTCGGCGACCAACGCCGTGGCGGCGGGCTGCTCGGGGACCGTCTGCGTGAACTTCTACTTCCCGAACGGGACGTACACGTTCACCGCCTCCTCCAGCCTGTCCGGCTATCCCGCCCACCCGCGGACCGGCACCTTCACGGTGAGCGGCGCGGCGCTGGCGGCGACGAACATCGTCTACGGCTCGACGGTGAGCTTCACCGAGACCGGCCTCCCCAGCGGGGAGAGCTGGTACGTCAACGTCAGCGGCTACCCGTCGCTGTCGACCACGACGACCGTGAGCGGCGGCAACGTGCTGTCGATCCAGCTGCCGAACGGCTCGTACACGTTCACCGCGCAGGTGGTCGACAAGCGCTGGGCGTCGTCGTACACGCCGTCGTTCACGGTCGCGGGCGCGGCGCTGCCGATCGGGATCACCTACAACCTGGTGACCTACGCGGCGACGTTCACCGAGACCGGGCTGCCGAGCGGCTCGGAGTGGTACGTCAACCTGACCGGGGAGCCTAGCCTCAGCTCGACGACCAGCACGATCGTCGCGAACCTGCCGAACGGCACCTGGACGTACGTGATCGGCTCGGCGAACACCAGTTGGGAGGCGCCGCCCGGCCAGTTCAGCATCCACGGGGGCACGGTGAGCGAACCTGTGGCGTTCAGCCTGGTCGTCTACCGGGTGACCTTCACCGAGACCGGCCTGCCCGCCGGCTCCGAGTGGTTCCTGAACGTCAGCGGCTACCCGAGCCTCAGCTCGACCTCGACGACGATCACCACCGACCTGCCGAACGGGACCTACGACTACGTCCTCGGCTCGGCGAACACCAGCTGGGAGGCCCCGCCCGGACAGACTGTCGTCGACGGCGCGGCGCTCAGCCCGTCGGTGACCTTCACGCTGGTCACCTACGCGGTGACCTTCACGGAGACCGGCCTACCGAGCGGCGAGACCTGGTTCGCCAACGTCACCGGTGAGCCGAGCCTGAGCTCCACCACCAACACCATCGTGGCCGAGCTGCCGAACGAGAGCTACACCTACGTCATCGGGGCGGTCGACCTGCACTACGAGGCGGCCCCCGGCGGCTTCACGGTGGACGGCTCGGCGGTCGGGATCCCGGTGGCGTTCAGCCTGGTCACCTACGAGGTGACGTTCACCGAGACCGGGCTGCCGAGCGGCACCGAGTGGTTCGTGAACATCAGCGGCGAGCCGAGCCTGAGCTCGACCGGCACCAGCATCGCGACCGCGCTGCCCAACGGGACCTACAGCTACGTCGTCGGCTCGGCGGACCTCCGCTACGAGGCCGCCCCCGGCTCGTTCCAGGTGAACGGCAGCGCCGTCAGCCTGTCGGTGGCGTTCAGCCGCTCGACCTACACGGTGACCTTCACCGAGA
>JASHYB010000005.1 GCA_030043255.1 Thermoplasmata archaeon
CTCGGCTCGCCCGGCTGGACCGACGCCCTTCCCGTCCGAAAGTTCGACGTAGCCCTGAGCACCACCGCGCTGCACTGGCTGTCGCCGGCGCGGCTCCGCCAGCTGTACCAGGACCTCGGGCGGCTCTTGCGCCGGGGCGGGCTGTTCCTCGACGGGGACCGGATCGCCTGGGCGCCCGAGGAGCCCGAGCTCGCCCGGCTCGCCGAGAAGGTCCGCCAGGTCCGGTTCCCGGACGCGCAGCGATCCGGCGAGTGGGCCGCCTGGGAGGCCTGGTGGCGTCGGGCCGAGAAGGACCCGGAGCTCGGCCCGCTGTTCCCGATCCGCGAGGCCCGCGGGACCGCCCATCCGAAGCACACCGAGCCGAGCCTCGCCTTCCATGTCCGCGCCCTCCGCCGGGCGGGGTTCCGGCGGGCGGACGTCGTTTGGCGCGACCTGGAGAATCTGATCCTCTGGGCGCGCCGCTAGGCCTGTTACTCCGCTAAGTCATGAAGGGAGTCTTGAGCGATGGTGCGGTGCAGAACTGTCTGACGCGGGTCAGGTCAGCGATGCTTTGATCGGTATTGGGTTGGACTTCGCTGGGGTGGAGCGGAGTCCGCTCGCGCTCGATACAACCGCGGACTGAGCAATAGCACTAGATGCGTTCCGAAATCCGGGTGCGAGGAATGGTTCGAAACGAGGGCAGATCGACTTCTGACTGCTCAGTCCACGGTTCAATGGTCGTCCCCTATGCTCGAGTGAGCCTGATCCTGTACGGTTCCCTCGCTCTATCGGCCCTTGCCTGGTTGTACAAACTTCCGCACCCAGGTGTTTCACTCGGTCAAGCGGTGTCTGTTTTGTTGGTCCTCTGTGTCGCCGCAAGCGGCCTTGCGTGGCTTTCCGCCTCGGCGATCGCATGGAACGTGACAGTAGGCGATGCTGGGGTGTACGTCACCTTGAGAGGACTCACCGGCGGTCGGCTACGAGCCCGGTTGATAAAGTGGTCGGAGTTTCGGCCCCCTATCGCTTTGAATCCCGTGACTGGCACGGTGACGCTGTTTACAACAACCCCTACTCGCACTGTGACGGTAAGTTTCGGGCAGGCGAACGTGATAATCACGTCACCCCTCTTCCCTATCTCTGTAATTCCTCGTAAACTCTCCAACTACCTTCGCAAGCTTCCGGGACCCTCTACTCCTCGATGATCCCATTGCCGCGAATGACTCTGCCGACCGCGGAAGCATCACGCCGACGACTTCTCGGGTCGAGTGCGCCATGAAATGGCCAGTTACGAAAATGGGACTCGCCGTGGGGGTCATTGGAGCGCTCCTGTTCGTGACCGGCTTCGGGAGTCGGCCTCGGGGCGTATCCGATAACTCAGCCTGCGTCATGGCCGCCATCGGCGCGGGGGTAGCAGGAGCCGGCGTTCTTCTGTCTGGCGGAGATCCGACATCGGCTGGTGGATCTGACCATTCCGTGTTCGATTTGCAGTCGGTTAATCGAAAGCTCGATGGAATCAAGCGCGGCCGTATCGTGGGCGGATTGGCTGTGATAGCGCTCCTGACAGTCGTTGAATTGGTCATTCTGTCCCTCTTCGCCCGCAGCTACTTTCATCGGGATTCTAACGCGGGCCTGTTGCTCGCCACGCTGGTTGGCACTACTGCGTCTGCGCTCGCCATCGTGGCCATCACTGTTAGAGGACTGCGGCGCATGCGTCCGGGCGTACGTTCTCTACTTGTTGACCAGTTTGGCGTCGAGCTTTCCTTCGAGAGACCACCGCCAGTACGGCTGGACTGGGAGGATCCCCGGCTCGACGTGATGCTCGACGATCTGACTTCAGCTCGCCCCGAGGACCTGGCCACGGATACGCCATACTTCCTAGTGACGCGCGGGCTATTCTGCGCGCTTTCTCCGGAAGCATTTCGGGCGATTCTCGTGTCGGCCAGAAGCGGGAGGCTCAGCGAACAGATTGAATGTGGAAGTCGTGGGCTCGTTGCCACGTCAAGCTTTCCTAGGGTAAGATACCACTTCCGTAACCGAGCCGCAGGCTCGACGGACTAGAGTCCCGAGCGGTCATGCAGAGTTCGGCGGCTCCCGAATCTGTGTTCGACGTCGGGGCCTTGGCCGACGCATGTGACCGCCAGAAGAGGAACAAGAGAGGTGTTCTGCTGGCGGGCGCGGTCTTCATGATCGGGTTTGGTCTGTTCTTCGTGCTGGTTGATCTGAAGGCGCTTGTTAGCGGCACCTTGTCGACCCTTCGGTTCATCACTCTCCTCATCGTTCTCGCTATAGTCGGTTCGTGTCTCTCAGTGATTCCCGGAGGAGTGGCCTTCACGCGTAAGAGTGCACGACGGGTCAGAATTGATGACTCAGGGCTGGAACTGATCGGCCTTGCCGGCAAGACTCTGCGAGTCGCGTGGACGGACCCTAAGCTTGCTTTCGAACTGTACGACTTTGATCGATTGCCTGAGCCGTACTCAATGACGAAGCCCCGATGCTTTATCCGAATCCACCGGCGAGACAGTCCGCTCTCGCGGCCAGCCTTGGACCGACTGCTGGTGGTGGCCAGACTGCACGGCTTGTCGATCAGCAGTACACGAGGGAGCCGCTGGATCTACTCAGCGGCGCTCGTACCTACAGTCTACCGAGTGCGAGTTTCGCCGGCGTAGTGCTCGCATCGTCCACGAAAGGCGCCCACTGAGAAGGCGTGGGGCGGATTCGAAAGTCCCCCCGATTCCCCACTCAGAACTCCGGCTCGGTGGCGGCCCGGGCCTCGGTGCTGCGGGGTTCCGCCCGTCGCACCTGCTCGATCCGCTCCCACAGTCGCAGCGCCCGCACGGTCGGGCCTACGTCGTGCGTTCGCACGATGGCCACCCCGTGCTCGGCGGCGTAGACCGCCGCGGCGACGCCGGCCTCGATGCGGGCCAGCGGCTCGCGCTCGCCGGTCGCCCAGCCGAGGAACGACTTGCGCGACGCCCCGAGCAGCACCGGCCGGCCGAGGCTCCGGAGCTCGCCGACGTGTGCCAGCAGCTCCAGGCTCTGCTCGGCGGTCTTCCCGAAGCCGAGCCCGGGGTCGACGACGAGCCGCTCCGGCGGGATCCCGGCCGCCTCGGCGGCGTCGATCGACGCCGCCAACGCTCCGAAGACCTCGGCGCGGAGGTCCGCGTACTCGGTCGACTCCTGCATGGTCGCGGGACTCCCCCGCATGTGCATCAGGACCGCGCCCGCCCCTGCGGCGGCCACCGCTGCCCGCATCTCGGGGTCACGCAACCCCTCGACGTCGTTGATGACGTCGGCGCCGGCGTCGATGGCCCGGCGGGCGACCTCGGCGTGGCGCGTGTCGACGGACAGCGGGACCGCGAGTACGTCGTCGAGACCGCGCAGCACCGGTTCCAGGCGCGCCCACTCCGCCTCCGGGCTCACAGGGCTCGCCCCGGGTCGAGTCGACTCCGCACCCACGTCGATCAGGTCGGCCCCCTCGGCGACCTGCCGCTGCGCCTCGGCGACCGCGGCCGATGGCTCGAGGAACCGCCCGCCGTCCGAGAAGGAGTCCGGCGTGACGTTGACGACCCCCATCACCCTCGGGCGCACGTCGAGCGGCAGCCGGTGATGGGCCCCGGCCAACTCCGTCGGGCCCCGGCCCGCGTAGGCGCGCAGCGCCCGGTCGACCTCGTCGGCGATCCCCTTCAGGCCGAACGGCTGGCGCCGGAGCTTGGGCAGCAGGCGCTGGTACTGCCCCCAGGTCGCGAGCAGGACCGCGGAGGAGGCGGCGACCGAGGGGTCGGCGATGCCCCGGGCGTGGGAGGAGTCCCCTCCGACCGCCAGCAGCTCCTGCTTGAGGAGCGGGGCCGCCTTCAGCGGGACCCTGTCCAGGCGCACCGGATAGATCCTCGCCTTGCGGACCATGATCCCGACGC
>JASHYB010000060.1 GCA_030043255.1 Thermoplasmata archaeon
GTCCCAGAAGTCGTCGTCGAACCGACGGTCCCGAACCACGCGTAGCGGCGTCACCGCGAAGGCCGACGGGCGCGATGCTGGGCGTAGAGGGTTTCGATGGGTTCGAGCTTGACCTTCCCGGCGTGAACGTCGTCGAGCCGTTGCTCCATCTCCCGGAACCACGGGTCGTTCTCCTCGAGCTCGTCGAGGATGCCACGAATGACGTCGTCGTAGCTCCTACCGGCGGACTTGAGACGCTGCAGCTCCGCTCGCGTGGACGCGCGAACCGAGATCGTGGTCAGCGGGTCGGCGGTCGTGACGGCACCTATGGCGACTACTACGTTAATGACTTCTGTGATGTCGGAGGGGGGATTTGAACCCCCGACCCCAGGATCTCTCCCGACGCCCCGTCGGGGCGTCGCTATGAGTCCCGTGCTCTGCCGGGCTGAGCCACTCCGACGGTGAACGCGAGCCGCGTCGGCCCACCCCCTCGGACCTACGCGGCCGAGCCCTCGCCCGCCGCCGCGACCGGTTCGGCGGGAGCCTCGGGCGCGGCCGGCCCCTCGGGGACGCTCTCGGCCGGGGCCGTGGGGATCTCGTCCGAGATGATCCCCAGGACCAGCGAGCGGCGAATCTCGATCTTCTTCAGCGGGTAGAGCGACTTCACCCCGTGGGCGAGGAGCTTCGACAGCTCGCCCTGGATCATCTGCTGGACGAACTCGGCGGAGGTCCGCAGCTTCGCCTCCTCCGTCAGCACCTCGACGATGCGGTGCCGCAGCTCGGCCCGCAGCCGGGTCTGCAGCCGCTGCTCGCCGACCGCCACCGGCTTGAGGACGATCTCGACCCCGTCCTTGGTCGTTACCGTGAGCGAGAGGTCGATCTTCGAGCGCTTGCGCCGGGCGAGGCGGCGGACGTAGTCGCTGGTGAGGTCGTGGCCGATGAACCGGGCCTCGGCGAAGCCGTCGCCCGTCAGGCGCTCGACGCGGAAGCGCAGCTTGACGTGCGCCTTGCCCGTATCCTGGGCCCCCGCGAGCTCGGGCAAGGTCGCCTCCAGCGTCCGGCCGATGATCTGCTCCGGCTCGCTGGCGGCGGTCTCGCCGAGGTCGACGTGCTGGAAGAGCCCGGGCGCCCGGATCTTGAACCAGTGCTTGGACCGCCACTTGTCCTTGACGGACCGGGCGAGCGTCGGCTTCTTCGCCGCGGACTCCTTCTCGGCCATCGCGCGGGCGGCCGAGCCGGGTCCCCTACTTCAAGCTTCGCGAAGCGCCGGCGCGGCGTCCGCCGCGGGGCGGCCCCGCCGGGCCGAGAGCTCCGGAGGCGCCCGGCGCGAGCGAAACTACATATCTCGAACCCAGTTGCGCGCGCCGTGAGCGCCACCCCGAGGGACGGGCCGGTCGCCGGGACCCGGGCGTCCGCGGCCGAGCTCAAGGCGGCCAAGGCCCCCGTCGAGGCCCCGGCGGAGCGGTTCCGGCGCCACGTGCTCAAGGTGCTGGAGACCCTGCGCGGGCGCGGGCTGGACCGGGAGCAGGCGTTCCGGGCGATGTTCCCCCGGACGATCCTGCCGGACAGCACCTACGAGGACCTGATCGCGGCGCTGGTCTCGGGAGCCCACGTCCTGTTCTTCGGCCCCTCCGGCGCCGGCAAGACCAGCCTCGCGAAGGACCTGTGGGAGCTGTTCCCGAAGGGGGTCTGGGTCGTCGACGGCTGCCCGGTGCTCGACCACCCGCTGTCGTTGGTCGACCCGGCGGTCGCCGCCCGGTTCCCGGCCTGCCCGATCTGCCGCCGGCGGTTCGCGCCGGAAGGGGACCTCGCCAAGTTCGACCCGACGATCGTCGACCCGGCCCGGGTCCCGGGGGAGTTCGTCATCCTGCGCGAGGGCTTCGGCTTCGCCCGGGTGCAGGGCAGCTCCGAGGTCTTCCCCGACCACCTGACGGGGAACATCAACCTGCGCAAGCTGGAGGAGGTCGGGGACCCGATGAGCCCGCTGGTCCTGGAGCCGGGCAAGCTCCTCCAGGCGAACCGCGGGTTCCTGCTGGTGGACGAGATCGGCAAGCTGCCGCTGGGCACCCAGAACGTGCTGCTGCAGGCGCTGCAGGAGAGCACCGTCACCCCCTCGAAGTCCAGGGAGAGCTTCCCGGCGGGGTTCGTCGCGGTCGCGACCTCCAACCTCTCGGACCTGGACAACATCAACGACCCGCTCAGCGACCGGCTGACCAGCCTGCACGTCGGCTTCAACGACCGGCACGGCGACAACCGCCGGATCGTCGAGCTGGGGCGGGACCGGACCGGGGACGTCTACCTGCCGGAGCTGCTCGTGGACGCCGGCGTCCGCGTCGTGGAGGCCTGGCGGCTGCGCATGAGCGAGGAGAACCCGGACGTCGGGGAGGTCGGCTCGAACCGCACGCTCATCGACGTCGCCGACCGGACCGCCTCCATCGCCCTGCTCGCCGGCCGCGCCGTGGCGAGCAGCGCCGACCTGCGGGCCGGCCTGGTGCACGCGATGCGCGGCCGGATCCGGGCCCGCAGCGGCGACTCGTTCCGCCAGAACACCAAGCGGGTCGAGGAGTTCGTCGGGGAGTACGTCACGCCGGCGCTCAAGCGCAGCGCCGGGGTCTACTGGTGCCGGTACTACACCGGGACGCTCAAGGAGCAGGCGAAGGACGCCGAGGCCCTGGTCGGCGAGGGCCGGCGCCTGAAGGAGGACGCCGCGCTCGCCGCCAGCCTCGCCAAGGACGGCTCCGTCTTCCCCCGCTTCCGCGCCTTCGCCAGCTACGTCGGCGAGCGGGAGAAGCCGGACCCGCCCGCCCCGCCGACGGAGGCGGCCGTCCAGGTCTTCCGCCTGCTGGAGGAGTTCTCGCTGTTCTCCTGCAAGGAGGAGGACCGCGACGACGCCCCCCTCTAGTCCGGAATTCGCCCTCCCGGACTGCTCGGCGTTCCCGGACGACGTCCGCTCCTTCGACCTGCTCGACACGCTGGACCGGGCCGAGCTGGTCCGGGCGCTGGCCGAGCGGGGGGTCGAGGGGGCGCGGGAGCTGGTCCGCGCCAAGGCCGAGCAGGACGCCGAGCTGAAGGAGCGCCTCGAGCGGCTGCGCGGCCGGACCCGCCGCCAGGCCGCCCGCCAGCTCGCGTCACGCCTCGAGGCGTACGACCGCCGGGCCGCCGACCTGGCGCTGGTCACCCAGCGCTCGGACGAGGAGGTCGCCCGCCGCATCGCCGACCTGGAGGACCGGCTGCGGCGGTCGCGCGCGGTCGACTGGTCGAAGCTCCCCCCCACCGACCTCTGGGAGGACGTGCAGAGCGCGCTCCTTATCCCGGAGGCGAGCTGGAACCGGCCGGTCCGGCTCGGGCTCGGGGCGCGCATCGCGGCGGCGTTCCGTCGCTTCGTCGCGTGGCTCCGGGGGCTGTTCTCCCGCTCGAAGAAGACGACGGCCAAGCCCCGTCGCGAGCGGACGGTGACGATCGCTGCGCTGAGCGCGGACGGTCGCAGCCTGGGCAGCTCGGAGCTCGGGGAGGCGCTGGCCCGGCTGTCGAGCCCGGAGCGTCAGGAGCTGGCGGACCGGGTGGAGGGGTCGATCCGGGCCCGCGAGAAGGAGCTGGAGCGCGAGGCGGAAGAGAAGCGTCGGGCCGCCGAGGCGCAGCGGCGGGAGCTGGAGCGGGAGCGCGAGGAGGCCCGCAAGCGGGGGGCGGCCGAGGCCGACCGGACCGTCCGCGACGCGCAGGAGCACCGCCTCGAGCGGGAGCTCAAGGAGCGCGGGTTCGTCGCCGAGCGCGCCGGCGAGCTGGTCGTCACCTACGGCCTGGTGGAGCGTTTCGCCCGGCTGCTGCTGGAGGAGACGAGCCGGCAGCTGCCGGGGGACGTGCGCCTCTCGCTGAAGGGCGGGGGCTCGACGGGGATCTACGAGAAGGCCCGCCTGCGCCGCTCGGAGGAGATCGCCCACCTGGACGTCCCCAGCTCGCTGCTGGAGGCCCGCCTCACCGGCTCGCGCCACATCGACGAGGCGACCAGCTTCGTCTACCGCGAGATCACCAGCGAACGGGTCCACGTGGTCGTCGCCTTCGACCGCTCGGGCAGCATGGCCGAAGGCGGGAAGCTGGACGCCGCGAAGAAGGCCCTGCTCTCCCTCTACGTGGCGATCCGGCGGCGCTACCCGGACGCCACGATCGACGTCCTGGCCTTCGACAATACGGTCAGCGCGCTCGACCTGGTCGAGCTGTGGGAGGCGAAGCCCGGAGCGTTCACGAACACCGCCGACGCGCTCCGCGCCGCCCACCTCCTGCTGCAGAGCTCCCGGGCGAGCCGCAAGGAGCTGTTCCTGATCACCGACGGTCTGCCGGAGGCGTACACCGACGACACCGGCCGGGTCCGCAGCGGCCAGCTGGACGTCGCGATGGAGCGCGCGCTGGAGCGGGCGCGCGAGCTGGCGACGGTCTCCCCGCTGCGCACCGCCGTGATCCTGCTGAAGAGCGAGCACCCCGAGTACGAGGTCGCGGCCCGGGCGATCGCCCGGACGCTCGGCGGGGAGATGGTCGTCACGGAGCCGAACCACCTCGGCATCGAGCTCCTGGTGCGCTGGGCGCACGGGACGGAGTCCGAACGGCGGCCCGCGAGCCCGCCCCCCGCCCCTGCCCCGGCCCCGAGCCCCCGGGCCGCCGGCGCCCGCCGGCGCAAGGCCGACCGGCGCATGGGCGGCTAGCGCCGCCACTGGCGCTCAACCTTTATCGTGCGTCCCGACGCTGCTCGGCGCGAGGCAGCGATGTCCGAGAGCACCGAGCAGGCCGAGTTCCGCCGTCACCTGGGCGAGCTGCGCAAGGCCGCCGGCGGCCTGGGGCAGGACTTCGCCTCCGAGTTCTCCCAGCTCGACCGCAAGATCGAGCGGCTCGGCTCGGTCACCGCGCGCGACGCCCACGACCTCGCGCTGGACATCCAGGACGAGCTGGCGGGCCTCGGTCGCGCGGTCGACAGCGAGCTGCGCCTGTTGCCGCACCGGATCGCCGAGGCCGGGACGGCGATCGGCTCCGGCACCGCCCGCGCGGCCGGCGCCGCCCGGGACGCGGTGGTCACCGCCGGCAAGAAGACCAAGGAAGGGGCGAAGAACGCCTTCGCCGCCGCCGCCGGCGTCAAGCGCACGCCGATGAAGTCCTGGAGCCCGCCGTCCGGCGAGGACGGCCCCGGCGAGCGCGGCAGCGAGTAGGGTCCGGCTCAGGCCCGGCGCCGGGCGGCCAGTTCCGCCCGCACCCGCTCGGCCGCGACCCCGAGGTACCCCGCGTCCAGGTCGAAGCCGACGAAGTCGAGGCCGAGGCGGGCCGCGGCGACCGCGCTGGCGCCGATCCCGACGAACGGGTCGACGACCTGGCGGACTCGGCCCAGCCCGTGCAGCCGCAGGCACCACTCGGGCAGCTCCACCGGGAACGACGCCGGGTGGGGCCGGTCGCGCCGGCGGGACTGGATCGTCGGGTACGGCAGGAACCAGGTGTTGCCCCGGCACCGCAGCTCCGAGGCGGCCCGGCGCCACCGGCGGACGTTCGAGCGGTCCTGGTACGGCACGCCGACCGCGAGCCGGTCGATCGGCACGTCGCCGCGGTGCGTGAACTGGAAGAGGTACTCGTGGCCGCCGTGGACGTACCGCGCCGAGACGAGCGGCTTGTAGTGGCCGTAGGCGACGGTGCCCGATCCGTCGGGCCGGTCGATGGCGATCGACTTCACCCAGTGCAGCACGTTCTGCAGGACGAGCGAGCGGCCGACCTCCCGCGCCACGTCCCACGCGATCCACGGGTCGCTCGGCATCCCGGCGACGTTCAGGAAGAACGAGCCGTCCGGCTCAAGCGCCGCGGCCGTCGCCGCCCCCAGCTGGCGCACCCAGGCGAGGTACTCCGCCCGCGGCCGGGCGTCCCGATAGCTCGCGTACGGGACCCGCCGGTTGTACGGCGGGCTGGTGACGACCACCGACGGGCGGTCGACCCGGGACGCGAGCGCCGCGAGCGCGTCCTCCTGCCAGAGGCGGACCGACCGCCCGCGGCCGAGGGGGATCGTCGCGAACGGCGCGGAGGGTGGACCCGTCCGGCGGGCGCGGCGGGCCGGCGGCACCGGCCCTAGCGCGCCGGGGCGGCCGCCTTGGCCGGGGCCTTCGCGGCGGCCTGCGCGAGGACCGTCTGCGCCTCGGCGAGCGCCCGCTCCGGCTCCTTGTAGTAGAAGGCGACCATCCGCCCGACGTCGCGGTGCGTGAACGGCTTCTGGCGGGTCGCCTGCGCGTCCCGCGCCATCATCGCGTCCAGCATGGTGACGCGGCTGCGGACCTCCCGCTCCATCTCCTTCATCGTCAGGTTCCGCATCAGGGCGACCCGCTCGTAGACGTAGGAGTGGCCGCTGAACAGGAAGGTGTCGTCGGCCGGGTTCCACGAGTAGACCGAGTTGGTGATCAGCTCGTTCGTCTCCGGGTCGAGCCCGACGATCTCGGTCAGCGACTGGACGCGGCGGGTCATCTTCTGGCCGACCTTGACCTGGCGCTGCAGCAGCACCAGGTTCAGCGCCGAGACCAGCGAGCGGGGGAGCGAGATCGGCGGGTTCTCCATCCGGTGGACCATCGCCGAGACGCTCTCCGCGTGGAAGGTGGTGTAACAGGTCTTCCCGGTCGCCATCGCTTGGAAGACGATGAACGCCTCGGAGCCTCGCACCTCGCCGACCATCAGGTACTGGGGCCGCTGCCGGAGCGCCGCCGCCAGGAGGTCGAACATGTCGATCTCGCCCGGGGCCTTGCCGCTGACGATGTTCTTCGCACCGAACC
>JASHYB010000006.1 GCA_030043255.1 Thermoplasmata archaeon
GTGCGCGGTCGCCTCGGACCGGAGGGGGCGCTGCGGATCCTGCTTGCGACGCTCGCCCGGAGGGCCCGCACCAGCGGCCGCCGGCTGCGTCCCCTGCTCGCGTACGTCGGAGGCCATCACGTTCGGGCCTACGTCGAGCTTCTGCCCGCGACCGCCGACGACGACCCCGTCGGCATGCTCGACCCCGCTTCCTGGGACGGGCCGCCGCTCGCCGGTCGCCTCCCCGTGGGACCCCTGTGGCTCGGACCGCTGGTCGCACCGGAGGTCGTCCGCCGGATCGCCGTGCCGACGAGCGCGGCCCGGCCGCGGGAGCTCGAGCGGTTCCTGGCGCGGGTGCGCGACGACGCGGAGGTCGTGCGACCGTTCTACTACGAGGCGAACCGGGTCGCCTCGCGCCTGGGGCTCGATCGGCCCCCGCCCCTGCAGGACCTGCTCGACGAACTGCGTCGCCGCGGGTACCGGTCCGGACGGACGCACGTGCGTCCGGAGGGGATCCGGACCGAGGCACCGCGGGAGGAGGTCGACGACGTCGCCCGGACCGTCGTCGGTCAGTCCCAGAACGCCCGGTTCCGGGCGTAGGCCCGCTCCGCGCGCAACAGCTCGGTGAGGAACGCCTCGTCGTCGCGGTAGTTGCGCGCGAGCAGGCGCCGCGCGGTCTCCGGCCCGACCCCCCGGGCCGCCAGCGCCAGCAGCGCCCGCTGGCCGTGGTGCGCGACCAGCTCCGCCGACGTGTAGCCGGCCCGCACGAGGCTCTCGGTTTCCGGCGGCGGCGCCCTCGGCCGGCGGCGCTTGGCGGCGGCCGGGCGGCGATCGGCCTGCCACTTCGCCTTCGCGTAGCGGGCGAGCCGGTCGACCTCCGCCTCGCGCCGGGCGGAGAGGACCGCGGAGAGGGAGCCGTGGCAGACCAGGCACCGGCTGCCTCCCTCGGCCCGGTACCGCGCCGCGGTCGTCGTGCGGGTGAAGCCGCACCGCAGGCAGACCAGCACGAGCGGCTCCTTCTCCAGGCGCTCCTGGATCGCCTTCAGGAGCGTCGGCGGCGGCCGGTCCGGCACCGCACGCCAGCGCAGCCGTTCCAGCGGCGCGTCGCTCACCGGCGAACGGGCCGCCGCGACGACCTCGATCTCCCCTGAGCGGACCTTCTCCAGGACCGATCGGGCGTGCTCGAGGTCGTAGCGGTCGTGCAGCGTCTTGTCGAGGACCTCTTCGCCGAGCACCGACGTCTGGCTCTCGCGCAGCAGCGGCTCGAGCGAGCGCAGGTCCTTCGGGTCGGCGGACGGCGGCACCACGCCGAGCTTCCGGGCGACCGTCAGGAAGACCCAGCGGTAGTCCAGGCCGCTCGGGACCAGCCGCTCGACGAGCGGCTCGAGCCCCTCCGGCTCGGAGCGGAAGGCGTCGACCAGCGCGCTCGGCTCCAGCGCGACCGGCAGCTCCAGGACGAACCAGGTCGGTTCGACCGCGGCGACCTCGACGCGGGCGCCGAGACGCGCGGTGAGGATGCCGCTGACCGCGAGCGCGAGGGTCTCGTTGGTGCGGGTGCCGAAGCAGGCGCCGTAGACGACCAGCCGGCCGTTCGGCGTGACCGTCACGCGCCGGTCGGTGGCGAGCGAGCCGGCCCCGAGGCCGTCCTGGCGGCGCAGCGCGAGCCGGGTCCGGTCGGCCGGCGGGATCGGATAGCCGTCGAACGCCCCGGTGCGCCGCAGCTCGCCGATCTCCTGCGCGACGTCGAACGGCACCGGCAGGTCCTCGCCGGCCCACCGGGGCTCCTGCCCGAGCTCCTGCACCCCCTCGACCAGGAGCTCGCCGTCGCGGTACTCGACCACCTTCCAGGTCCGCCCGTGGAGGAGGAAGATCTCCTCCGGTTGCGCCAGGATCTGCGTCAGCACGAACCGCTCGTCCAGCGTGCCGATGATGCGCCGGCTGGCGATGTCCCGCAGCCGGTAGGTCCGCTCGTCCGGGATCAGCGAGAGCGAGGCGTAGAACCGGCGGAGCGTCGCCCGTCCCGGGACCACCGAGCGTCCCGCCACCTGGGCGAGCCCCAGGCCGGACAGGTAGCCGATCAGCGCGGTCCAGTCGGCGTCGGTGAGCTCCTGGACCGGGGCGGCGGCGCGGAGCACCCCGACGAGCCGCTCGCGGTCGACGGTCCCCTCGGCGCGCAGCTCCGCGACGATCTGCTGCGCCGCGGCGAGGCGGTTGCGCGAGCGCCAGCGGACCGCCTCGACCAGGCCGGCGTCGGCCCGGCGGGCGAGGACCGCCGCCTCCTCCAGGTCGTCGTCGTCCAGCGAGAGGATCGTCCCGTGGATCGTCCGGTCCAGCCGGTGGCCCGACCGCCCGACCCGCTGGACCAGGCGCCCGACCTGGTGGGGCGAACCGAACTGCAGGACGTGGTCGATCGCCCCGATGTCGATCCCGAGCTCGAGGGAGGAGGTCGCGACCAGCGCCCGGAGCTGGCCGTCCCGGAACGCCCGCTCTGCCTCTTCCCGCATCTCCCGGGAGAGCGAGCCGTGGTGGACGGCGATCGGAAGGTCCGGGGCGAGGCGCTGCAGCCGGGCCGCGAGACCTTCCGCGGTCCGCCGGGTGTTGACGAACAGCAGCGTCGTCCGGTGCTGGCGGATCTCCTCCTCCGCCGCCCGCAGCCCGAGGAGCAGTTCCGGATCGGCGTGCAGCTCGGCGAGCAGCTTCGGCTCGAGCGGCGAGGACGGCTCCGTCGGCCGGCGGGCCGAAAGCTCCAGCGGACGCCGGCCGGCGGCGACCAGCAGCCGCACCGTCCTCGGCTCGGGGGCGAGGAACCGCGCGACCTCCTCCGGGTTGCCGACCGTCGCGCTCAGGCCGATGCGCCGCAGCCGACGGCCCGCGAGCGCGTCCAGCCGTTCGAGGCTGAGGGCGAGCTGGGCCCCGCGGTCGGAGCCGACGAGCTCGTGGACCTCGTCGACCACGACCACCCGCGCCTGGCGCAGCGCCTCCCGCAGGCGGCGCCCGACCAGCAGCAGCTGCAGCGTCTCGGGGGTGGTCAGCAGCAGGTCCGGCGGGCGGCGCGACTGGGCGAGCCGGGCCGACGTCGGGGTGTCGCCGTGCCGGACGGCGGCGACCCGGCCGACCTGCTTCGCGAGCGCGACGAGCCGGTGCTCGAGGTCGCGGTTCAGGGCCCGCAGCGGCGTGACGTAGAGCACCGAGATCGCGGGGGACGGCTCGCGCGCCAGCCGCGTGAGCACGGGGAACAGGACCGCCTCGGTCTTCCCGGTCCCCGTCGGCGAGAGCAGCAGGGCGTCCTCGTCGCCGAGCAGCCCGGCGAAGGCAAGTCGCTGGATCTCCGTCGGCTCGCGGAAGCCGTCCTGCCGGGCGGCCCGGACGAGCCGTTCGTCGATGCCGGGCAGCTCGAGGGTCTCCGGGCTCATGGGTCGGCCCGTGCAGCGAGGACGGGCGCAAAGCGCCGGCGGCCGGCTAGACCTGTCCGCCGGGCTCGAGGTCGAGCATCCGCAGGCCGAAGCTCTCCACCAGGGGTCGCCCGAACGTTCGCCCCGGGAACGTCTCGACCAGCAGCTCCTGCAGCACCCCGACCGTCGCGCTCATCAGGTGGCCGCCCACCAGCCCGTGGTCCGGGCCGGCGAGCGCTGCGTGCAGGTGGACCGACGGGCGACCGTCGGCGCGCGCGATCGAGCCGTGGAGGCCGACCACCTCGTGGGGCACGGTCAGCTCCTTCGGGCGGTACTGCTGGCCGTCCCAGTAGCCCACGGTGGCCCGGCGGAACATCCCGATCCCGAAGGCGATCGCTGCCGCCCGCACCTGCTCCCGCTCGGCGAAGCCGGTCAGCGCCTCGAACAGCTCCTGACCGTCGTCCAGACGGAGCATCCACCGGCTCCCCTCGTGGACGGCCTGCACGGCCCCCGGGAGACGGTCCGCCTCTTGGCCGTTGCGCGACCTCTGGACAAACGGTAAGGGGGTTCCCCGACGTTCCCCGGCCGATGCCTCGTCCGGAGTCCGCCGGCCCTCGCCCCGCGTCGGAGCTCGTACGCCGTATCCACGACGGCGGACCGGCCCTGGTCGCCCTCTCCGGCGGGGTCGACTCGGCGGCGGTCGCGTCGCTCGCTCGGGAGGCGCTGGGCGATGAGCTCCTCGCGGCGACCGTCACGAGCTCGGCGGTCTCCGCCGAGGAGATCGCCACGGCGCGCCGCGTCGCGCGGGAGCTGGGCGTCCGGCACGTGCTCGTGCCGGCCGAGCCGCTGGAGAGCGTGGCCTACCGGGCCAACGGCGACGACCGATGCTACCACTGCCGCAAGGTCGAGACGGGAGCGCTGCTGCGGCTCGGCCGCGTCTCCGGGGTCCGGCAGTACCTGGACGGGGTGCACCTCGACGACCTCGGGGACGACCGGCCCGGGCTGCGGGCGATGGAGGAGGCCGGGTTCGTCCATCCGCTGCTGTGGGGCCGGTGGCGCAAGGAGGAGGTCCGGCGCTACGCGCGGTCGGCGGGCCTGGGGAACTGGGACCGCCCCTCGAACGCCTGTC
>JASHYB010000061.1 GCA_030043255.1 Thermoplasmata archaeon
GCTCGCCTCCGGCGCCTGGGGGCTGAAGTGCGGCCTTCTCGGCGGAGAACGGGTGGCAAAGCTAAATGAACTCCTACGGCTCGGCCGCGCCACTCTTCCGACATGATGCCCGACGACGAGGTCCTGACCGACGAGCCGAGCAGTTCGGCCGAGGGTCAGGACATCCGGCCGGGCGAGCTGCTGGTCCCCGAGGACACGTACCTCACCAGCGGCGTGCACATCGGCACCCAGCAGAAGTCGGCCTCCATGCGCCGCTTCGTCTACAAGGTCCGCTTCGACGGCCTGCACGTCCTGGACGTGCGGGAGACCGACCGACGGATCCGGTTCGCGGCGAAGTTCCTCGCGCACCTGCCCGGCGAGCGGGTGCTGGCGGTCTCCCAGCGCCAGTACGGCCAGAAGCCGGTCCGCATCTTCTCCAAGACGGTCGGGGCGGTCTCGTTCGCCGAGCGGTTCGTGCCGGGCTGCCTGACCAACCCGAACCTGCCGGAGTACTTCGAGCCGAAGGTCCTGCTCGTCACCGACCCGGCGACCGACCAGCAGGCGCTGAGCGAGGCGGTCTCGATCGGCATTCCCGTGGTGGGGCTGTGCGACGTCAACAACGAGACCCGCAACGTCGACCTGGTGATCCCCGCGAACAACAAGGGCCGGGTCGCGCTCGCGACGGTCTACTGGCTGCTCGCCCGCGAGGTGCTGAAGGCGCGGGCCGGGACCGACGTGGATTACCAGCTAACGATCGACGACTTCCAGGCCGCCCTGTAGGTCGCCGCTCCCGAGGGCGGCGGCGCCCCGCGAACACGTATAACGCCCCTCGGCCTTCTAGGGACGTGAGCCGTCCGGGAGCCGGCTTGCGCGAGCTGCTCGTCGAGCACGGGGTGCCCGAGAAGGCGGCGAGCCTGTACCTCGCCGCCTGCCGGGCCGGACCGCAGCCTGCCAGCGAGCTCGCGCGCCTCGCCGCGGTGAACCGGGTGGAGGCCTACCGTCTCATCCAGAGCCTGGCGGCCGACGGTCTGCTGAGCGAGACCGGCTCGCGGCCGCGGCGGTTCACCGCACTCCCGCCGGAGCGGCTGCTCGACCGCTGGATCACCCACGCCGGCGAGCGGCTGCGGACCCTGGAGCACGACCGGTATCGGATCCTCGCCGACTGGGAGGCCGGCCGCACCGAGCCGGAGGCCTCCGGCGGCTCCCGCTTCTCGGTCCTGGACGGCCGGGAGACGATCCGACGCCTGCTGCGCAAGCGGATCGGCCAGGCGTCGCGCGAGGTCCTCGTCAGCGCGACAGGCGCGTGGCTGGCGCTGATGATGGACGGCGGGGTCGACCGGGCGCTCGGCGAGGCGAAGGAGCGCGGGGTGAAGGTGAAGCTGGTCACCGAGGTCCTGCCCTCGAACCTGGCCGAGGCCAAGCACTTCGCCGGACTGACGCGCCTGCGCCACGCTCGCGCCCCGGTGCTCAACCGGGCGGTCGTGCTCGACGGCTCGGGGGCGATCGTCTACGTCTCGGGCGACGACGGTCTGGGCCGGGCCCCGGAGGAGCAGATCGCCCTCTGGTCGGTCGAGCCGGCGTTCGTCGAGCTGGCCAAGGACTACCACCGCCGCCTCTGGGCCTCCGCCGAGCGGGCCGAGGCCCGCTTCGTGGAGCTCGAAGAGCGGGCGGCCGCGCTGCCGGTGGTGGCGGGGAAGGAGTCGGTCCCGTTCCAGCGCCTGAAGGACATCGCCCGGCTCGGCATGCGGGCCTCGGGGGTCCGGTCCTTCCAGCTCGAGC
Source organism: Thermoplasmata archaeon (assembly GCA_030043255.1). Lineage (GTDB taxonomy): Archaea > Thermoplasmatota > Thermoplasmata > Lutacidiplasmatales > UBA184 > Lutacidiplasma. The sequence goes on from JASHYB010000061.1 coordinate 1,759, forward strand.
TGCCGGAGCTGATCGGGACGATCGCGCGCCAGCTGGGCCGGGAGATCTCGGAGGAGGTCGAAGGCTCGACCCCCGCCGCCGTGGCGAAGAGCCTCGGGCAGTACTACGCGACCCACACGATGGGCAGGCTCACCGTGGAACGGGACGAGCCGCTCACGCTGCGCGTGACGGGCTGCTTCGCCTGCACCCCCGACTCGCCGGAGATCGGCCGGGAGATGTGCCCGCAGCTGCTGCGGGCGGTGCTGGAGCGCCGCCTGGGCCAGCACTGGGTCGTGAGCAAGCCCGATCCGACCCGGCACGCCAGCCGCGGCTGCGTCTTCGCGGCGACCGCGGCCTGACGTTTCCTCCCCCGAGTCCGCGTACGCGGCGAGCTTCGGCGAAACCGGCGACGCACCGGCGTCCGGGGGGACCTCGGCGATAGGTCAGGGCTGAGGAACGGAATTGCGACTACCGTGGTAACCTGTAGCAGATGTAGTTACAATCCTGACACGGCGGGCATGAAGGTATAAATACTACGTTCCGGTTCCGAGCCGTACAAGACCATGACGCCATCGGTTCGTTCCTCAAGCGCTTCGCGCAGCCGCCCCGCCACCAAGTCCACGCCGGCCCCGGTGGTCCAGGCCACCCCTCCGGCGACCCCTCCCGCGTCGGACGCCTGTCCGAACTGCGGGTCCGCTCACCTCATCCGCGACGAGATCCGCGGGGAGATCGTCTGCGCCGACTGCGGCCTCGTGGTCGACCAGAGCGCGCTGGTCAGCGACCGCGGTCAGCGTGGCTCCAAGGAGGATACCGGTCGCGAGGCCCGCGGCTGGGGTCCGGTCATCTCGCCCCTGATGCCGGACAAGGGGCTCTTCAGCGAGATCGGGGTCCCGACCCGGGACTTCCAGGGCAACTCGCTGTCACGCAACACCTCCCTGAAGTTCTACCACCTGCGCAAGCTGAACCACCGGCTCCGGGCGGCCCGCACCCACCAGCGCAACCTCGTTGTGGCGCTCGGGGAGCTGAACCGCCTGGCCGGGGTCCTCGGGCTCTCGCGGGAGGTCAAGGAGTCGGCGACCTACATCTACCGCCGGGCGCTCGAGCACAAGGCGACCCGCGGCAAGAAGATCGTCGCGCTGGTCGCGGCGAGCGTCTACGCGGCCTGCCGCCAGTGCCACGTCCCGCGGACGATGAAGGAGATCATCGCCCACTCCAAGGCGACCAAGATCGAGGTCGGCCGGGCGTACACCCTGCTCGCCCGCGAGCTCAAGCTGGGGCTGAAGCCGGTCGAGCCGCGCGACTACCTCGTCCGGTTCACGCAGGACCTGAACCTCTCCAAGGAGGTCCGCCAGAAGGTGCTGCAGCTGCTCGAGCAGGTGGAGCAGGTCTACTCGACGAGCGGCGTGCTCCCCAACGGCATCCTCGCGACGATCATCTACATCGCGTCGAACCTGATGGGCGAGCCGCGGAGCCAGGACCGGATCGCGGCGGTGGCGAACGTCACCCCCGTGACGATCCGCAACCACTACAAGGAGCTCCTCGACCTGTTGGGGTTGCCGAAGAACCTCGCCAACCCGCAGGCGCGCGGGCTGGCCCCGGGCACGTCGGACGGCACCGACAAGCTCGAGGCGACGCCCGCCGCGGCGGCGCACTAGGCGCGGCGGGCCGGCGCGCGGCGCCGGCTCGGGCCCACGACGTTCGCCGGGCGGAAGCGAGATGAACCTTCGGGACGCTCGACGCCCGTGGCGGTCTCGCCGACCCTGAGCTACTCGTCGTACCGCACGTACCTCGAGTGCCCGCTGCGCTGGAAGTACCTGTACGTCGAGAAGCGTCCGGAGACGCCGCGGGGCTACTTCACGTTCGGACGCGTCGTGCACTCGGTCCTCGAGGAGCTGGTCCGGCCGATGGTCGTGCCGTCGGTACGTCGCCGGGAGGGTACCGACAGCCAGACCACGCTGCAGGAGTGGTCGGAGCCCTCGGCCGGGGCCGCGGGAGCGTCCGCCCGCCCCGCCCCCGTCCCCGCCGAGCAGCTGCTCGCGCTCTACGACCGGCTCTGGTCGAGCGAGGGCTACACCGGCCCGGACGACGAGGAGCGCTACCGGTCCCTCGGGCGCGAGCTGCTGCTGCGCTACCGGGACCGCCTCGCCCTCGACCCCCCCACGCCGGTGGCGGTGGAGGAGCACCTCGAGGCGAACTGGGAGGGCCTCGCGGTCCACGGCTACATCGACCGGATCGACCGGACCGCGGCGGGAGGGCTGGAGATCCTCGACTACAAGACCAGCCGGGACCTCTCGCGGGAGGACGCCTCCACCTCGGACCAGCTGAGCGTCTACCAGGTGCTGGTCGAGCACAACTACCGCGCCCCGGTCGAGCGCCTCACGCTGCTCCACCTCCGCTCGCTGACACCGCTGCGCGCCTCGCCCCGCGGCTCGCGGGTGCTCGAACCGCTCCACCAGCGGATGGGCGAGGTCGCCGACGGCATCCGGGAGGAGGCGTTCGAGCCGACCCCGGGCCGCCACTGCGAGCGGTGCGACTTCCGCCCGATCTGCCCGGAGTTCCGGCCGATGCCCGAGAGCGAGGGACCGCGGCTGGCCGCGCTGGTCGACCGGTTCGACGCG
>JASHYB010000062.1 GCA_030043255.1 Thermoplasmata archaeon
GCGGGTCTCTACGAACGTACGCTGCTGCCCCCGACGCTCTCCCGCGTCGACCGGATCGTCGTGCACACGCGCAGCTACGGGACCACCTCGGCGGTGCTGCGCGGCCGCGAGCTCGACATCATCCCGGCGGTCGTCGACCTGCGGCGGTTCCGGCCGGGCCTCGACGTCACCGAGCTGCGGCGGGAGCTCGGGCTGGAGGGCCGTCGGGTCGTGGCGTTCACGGGCCGGCTGGTCGCCCACAAGGGGGTGGATGTCATCCTGCAGGCGCTGCGCGAGCTGCCGCCGGACGTCAGCCTAGTCGTGGTCGGGCGCGGTCCGCGCCTGGTCGACCTGGAGCGGCTCGCCCGCCGGGTCGGCGTGGCCGAGCGGGCGCTGTTCTGCCCGAGCGTCTCCGACGACGACCTGCCGAGGTACCTCGCGCTGGCCAACGTCTTCGCCTTCCCGTCGCAGAACCGCCTGGAGGGGTTCGGCCTCGCCGTGGCGGAGGCGATGGCCTGCGGGCTCCCGGTCGTGACCTCCGACATGCCCGGGGTGCGCGAGGTGATCGACGACGGCGTGCACGGCTTTCTCGTCCAGCCGCTGCTCGCCGACGACCTGGCGGCGAAGATCCGCATCCTGCTGGACGACCCGGCGCTGGCGCGCCGGCTGGGGGAGGCGGCCCGGCGACGCGCCGAGACCAGCTACAGCCTCAGCCAGGTCGCCGGCCAGCTCATCCGGCTGTACGGATCCCTAGGCGCAGCTGGTTGATCTGGACCTTCGTGCGCTCGGCCTCCTTCGCCGCAGCCCGGCGCCAGTCCGCCTCGGTGGAGGCGTACAGGATGCTGCGCGAGGCGTTGACCAGGAGCGCGCGGCCGTGGGCGTCGACCCCCTCCCGGACGGTCGTCGCGAGCGAGCCGCCCTGGGCCCCGATCCCCGGGACGAGAATCGGGACACCGTTGCCCAGCGTCGCGCGCGCGGTGCGCAGGGCGTCGGAGAACGTCGCGCCGAGGACGACCCCGGCGTTGCCGTGGGCGTGGGCGAGCCGTCGCACCTCCCCGACCACCGCCAGCCAGAGCGGCCCCCGCGGCGTCGGGATCTCCTGGAAGTCGCCGGAGCCGGGGTTGGAGGAGTGGGCGACGACGAAGATGCCCCGGGACGGCTCGTCCAGGAACGGCTCGAGGGTCTCCCAGCCGTTCCACGGCGTGACGGTGACCGCGTCGAACCCGAGCGTCCGGAACGCACCGTCGCGCACCATCCGCATGGAGTTCGGGATGTCGTTCGCCTTGAGGTCCAGGATGCGCAACCGGGTGGGCCCGATCTTCCGGGTCCAGCGCGCCAGCGCGCGGAACCCGTCCGCGCCGTACTGCAGGTACGAGCCGATCTGCATCTTGTAGGCGGCGGCATGAGGGTAGGTCGCCGGGACGACCCCCGCGAGGAACCGCTCCAGCTGGGCGGCCGGCTTCAGCCGGCGCAGCGCCTTCGGCATCTGCCCCGGGTCCGGGTCGAGGCCGACGCAGAGCAGGGAGTTGCGCGCCCGCAGCACCTGGTCGAGCCGCTGCGAGAACTTCGCCGCCACGCCCCGTACGGACCTCGCGAGGGAGAAAAGTGCTTTGGCAGCCGGGCGGAGGAGAGCGCCCGTGAGCCTCGCGGCCGGGGCCGTCGCGCCCCGCGTTCGGGGCGCACGGGCTTCACCGCCCGACGGCCGAGCGACGGCTTTAACGCCAGGTCCGCTGGCCCCGGGCGCCCGATGGACGAACCCTTCGACGAGCCGACCGAGGTGCTGCTCCGCGACCTCGTGCCGGTCGCCCCGAGGGTCCACGTCGTCGGCCGGATCGTCAGCGTCCGCCGGCGCGAGGTGACCCGCCGGACCGACGGCGGCCGCCAGGCGCTGCTGGGGGGCCTGCTCAGCGACGGAACGGCCACGGTGCGCTTCTCCTGGTGGGACCCGCCCCGCGAGGGCATCGAACGCGGCACCATCCTGCGGGCGGTCGGCGCGGAGGTCCGGGAGTTCCGCGGGCGACCGGAGCTCGTGTTCACCTGGAAGACCAAGATCGGTCCGGCCGGACCGGCCGAGCTCCCCCGGCTCGACGGGGACCGGCTCCCCCGCCGCACCGTCCGCGAGCTCCGGGGCGGCGACGAGGGGTTCCGCCTGGAGGTCCGCATCCTGGCGGTCGCCGCGAAGCCGGTGAGCGTCGGCGAGGAGCGGCGCGTGGTCTACGAGGGGCTCCTCGCCGACGGCACCGGCGTGCTCGCGTTCAGCTCTTGGAGCGATCACGGCCTGGCCGCCGGTACGGCGGTCTCGATCGCCGGCGGCTACGTGCGCTCGTTCCGCGGTCGACGGCAGCTCGTCCTGGACGAGGGGAGCCGGCTCGCGCGCATCGCGCCCGAAGGGCTGCCCGAGGCCGCCGAGCTGCAGCGGCGACCGCCCCGGCCGATCGCGGAGCTGGAGGCCGACGGCGGCGGGGAGCTGGCGGTGATCGAGGGCATGGCCGTCGGCCTGCTGCCCCCGAGCGGGCTCGTCCAGCGGTGCCCGGCCTGTCGACGGCTCGTGACGAGCGGTCTCTGCCGGGTCCACGGCGCGGTTGCCGGCGTGCCCGACCTGCGCGCCCGTATCGTGCTGGACGACGGCACGGGCGCGGCGACGGTCGCCGCCGGACGCGAGGAGACCGAACGGCTCTGGGGGACGAGCCTGGAGCGGGCCCGCGAGCTGCTGCGGGAGGTCACGGATCCCTCCGTCCTGGAGGAGCAGCTCGCCGAAGCGGTCGTGGGCCGGCGGTTCGTGGTCCGCGGTTCGGCGACCTGCGACGACTTCGGCCTCACGCTGACGCCCGAATCGATCGAGACCTGCGAGATCGACCTCGATACCGCGGCGGCCGACCTCGCCGGTCGGCTCGCGCGGGAGCGCTGATGTCGCGTCGCGAGCCGGCCTGGCGGGTGACCACCCACGAGCTGCGGTCGGCGACCCAGGAGGAGCGGGGGAGCGGCGATCGCGCCGCGACCTACCTGCTCAGCCCGTTCGGGGCCCGCATGAACCGGGTCCTGATCGCCGGCGCGCTGTCGGCGGCCGAGCCTCTCGGACGCGACGACCCTCCGACGTTCTGGAGGTCGCGCCTGGACGATCCGGTCGGCTCCGTC
>JASHYB010000063.1 GCA_030043255.1 Thermoplasmata archaeon
TGGCCCACATCCCGGTGGGTGAACGGCTTCAGCCGGGTCGCCTGCTTGTCGCGGAACAGGAAGTAGTCGAGGATCTCGGCACGGTTGCGGACCTCCTTCTCCATGTCCTTCATCGAGAGGTTCTTCATCAGGGCGACCCGCTCGTAGATGTACGAGTGGCCCGAGTAGAGGAACGTGTCGTCCGCGGGGTTCCACGAGTAGACCGAGTTCGTGATCAGCTCGTTGGTCTCGGGGTCGAGCCCCACGATCTCGGTCAACGACTGGACGCGCCGGGTCATCTTGGTCCCGACCTTCACCTGGCGCTGCAGCAGCACGAGGTTCAGCGCCGAGACGAGCGAGCGGGGCAGCGTGATCGGCGGGTTCTCCATCCGGTGGACCATCGCGCTCACGCTCTCCGCGTGGAAGGTCGTGTAGCAGGTCTTGCCGGTCGCCATCGCCTGGAAGACGATGAACGCCTCCGCCCCGCGCACCTCGCCGACCATCAGGTACTGCGGGCGCTGGCGCAGCGCGGCGGCGAGCAGGTCGAACATGTCGATCTCGCCGGGGGCCTTGCCGCTCACGACGTTCTTCGCGCCGTAGCCGGCCCGGGTGAGCGACGGGACCCAGTTGTCGTGCGGCAGGTTCAGCTCGCGGGTGTCCTCGATGGAGACGATCTTCATCTGCGGCGGGATGAACAAGAGCGTCGCGTTGAGCGTGGTCGTCTTGCCGCTCGCCGTGCCCCCGCAGACCATCATCGACTGGCCGGCCTCGATGGCGATCCAGAGGTAGGCCATCATCTCCGGGCTCATCGTCTTGAACTTCAGCAGGTCGACCGGCGTGAACGGGTTGTCGCGGAAGCGCCGGATGGTGAACGAGCTCCCGCGCTTGGTGACGTGCTTGCCCAGCGTCGACTGCAGCCGCGAGCCGTCCGGGACCGTGGCGTCCAGGATCGGGTTGGCGACGGAGATGTGCTTGCCCGAGCGCTGGGCGATCCAGATGACGTAGTCGTCCAGCTCCTCGGCGCTGGCGAACTTCAGGTTGGAGCGGATGGAGCCGTACTTGCGGTGGTAGATGTACAGCGGGACGCCGACGCCGTCGCAGGAGATGTCCTCGACCTCGGTGTCGACCATCGGCACCTCGATCCGGCCGTAGCCGATGAAGTCGCGATCCAGGTAGTAGAGCAGCCGCGCCTTGGTCGTCGGCCCCGGCGACAGCAGCCAGGCCTGCAGCAGGTGGTCGACCATCTTGCGCAGCTCGTCGGCCTTCGTCTCGGGGTCGTGCTCGGGGAGCGGCTCGAAGTCGCCGATGAGCGTCGTGCGCAGCCGCTCCAGCAGCTCCTTCTCGATCGGCGAGAGCGGCGGCTCGATCACCTCGTAGAGGTACTCGTTGCGGTGCGTGTGGAGCGTGATCCGCACGTAGGAGATGTTCGGCAGGATCGGCACGAGGTCGAGCTGCTGGAGCGCCGGGTCCTCCAGCGGGGGGATCGGCGTCACGGCGCCGGCGCCCTGGCCCGAGACCCCGAGCCGGGCGAGCTTGACCGGCCGCGGCGCCGGCGAGCCGCGGCGCAGCGCCGCGCCCAGCCGGACCAGCGGCGAGGAGGAGGAGCGGGCGCTCGGCGTCTCGTCCGGGGGGACCGTTGCGGAGCCGGTGTCGGTGGCCATGACCGTCCTAGGTGTGCAGGATCGGGACGAAGAAGCGCATCATCAGCCAGCCGACCGCGAGCATGATGGTCGCGTGCTGCAGGCCTTCCGCGATCCGGCCGTTGTAGAGCACGCCGGCCATGATCCCGTCGCCGACGGCGTGGACGATGACCGCGACCAGGAACGCGAGGAACAGCACCGGCACGTAGGTGAACTGCAGCGACACGCCGCCCGCGCTCCCGAGGCTGGAGGAGGCGACCCCCTCGCCCGCCACGATCATCTGCGGCAGGAAGACGGCCGCCATGATGTAGATCGTGACGATGAACACGAAGAACGCGATGTAGATGACCGTCACGTAGGTCAGCATGGAGATGCGGCGCGACTGGTCGGCCAGCTGGGCCTCCCGGGTGTCGTGCGCGACCATGGAGAGCACGTCGGCGACGCTCCCGCCGGCCTCGTTGGCGCGGGTCACGATGGAGACGACCCGCTGCACCAGCGGCGTCGGCACCCGCTCCTCGAACAGGCGGAGCGCGGTCGCCACCGGCACCCCCCACTCCAGCTGGCTGGCCATCTTCTTGATCTCGTCCGTGAGCAGCCCGTAGCGCCCGGTGCTGGCGACGACGATGGCGTCCGACAGCGTCATCCCGAAGCGGCCGGCCTCGGCGACGTCGCGCAAGAAGTCCGGCAGGCGCTCCTCGATCTTGGCGATGCGGTGGGCCCGCGCGGTCGCGGCGAAGCCGTAGGGGGCGATCAGGCAGAGCAGCCCGAGGACGAAGAAGTCGATCGCCGGGTTCGCCCCGGTCCCTTCGCCCGGGCGCAGCAGGATGTTGAGCTTGCCGACGTAGTTCAGGATCGCCACGCCCCAGAACGCCGCGGCGACGACCCCGCCGGCGATCAGCAGGATCATCTCGCGCGAGAGCGAGGTCGTCGCACCGGGGGTCGCGGTCGCCGTCGGCAGGGCCCGGACCCGTCGGACCGAGGCGGGAGCGTTCGCGCTGGCCATCGTTACGTCATCTCCTGAGCGAGCGAATACATGAAGAAAATGAACCCGAACTGCGAGAGCGGGATCATCGCGAGCACGATCCCCCACAGGATCTCGATCATGAACGCCCCGCCGCCGCCGATGATCGCGAAGATCGCGATGATGATCACCAGGAACAGCGGGAAGGCGACGACGACCGTGACGAAGGTCTCGGCGAGCAGGCCCATGGTCTCGACGCGCTGCTGGATCTCGAGCTTGTGCTCGCGCTCGTACTGCTCGGCCTTCAGCAGGAAGTACGGCTTCAGCTGGCCGCCGCTGGTCGCGGTCGTCACGACCCCCTGCAGGAAGTCCTGGAACCGCTTGGAGGGGGTCCGCTGCGCGCCGCGGCGGATCGCCGTCAGGATGTCCACGCCCAGCAGCTCGGTGTCGCGGGTGATCCAGGCCGCCTCCTCGGCGACCTCGCCGTAGATCTTCTGCCGGCCGAGCTCCTTGAAGATCTGGTCGACGTTGACGTCCGCCGACGCCATCGCCGAGACGAAGCTCATCGCCGGGCCGATCTTGCGGTCGATCTTCGTCCCGCGGGACTTCGCGGTCGAGGCCGGGGTGCCGGAGAGGATGACCCAGGCGAGCGGCGTGGCGACGACCGGCAGGACGAACAGCCCCAGCCCGAGGAGCACGGAGTGGGACAGGAGGAACAGCACGCCGGCGGCGACCCCGACGACCGCGGTCCCGATCCCGACGACCACGGTCGTCGCGAGCACCGTCGCCTGGTACTCGTCCGCGCGCATGCGGATGTGCGCCTTGACCAGGTTCTCCTCCAGGGCGATGTTCGGCTCCTTCGCCGCGACGCGCGGACCGAAGGTGCGCCAGGCCCAGCGCTGAAAGCCGGTGAGCGACGACGGGGTCGGCTGCTGGCCCCGGCTGACCCGCACCGCCCGCCCGGTCGCCGCGGGGGGACCGGCGGCCTTCGCGGTCGGCAGCGCCACCCTAGCTCCTCCGCGGCGCGGGGGCCGCCGGCGCGCTCGGGGGCGCGGCGGCCGGCTTCGCGGGGGCCGCCGTCGGGGGCGCCGCCGCGATCCGCCGCAGGACCTCGTCCGGGTCCTTGTAGTACTGGGCGATCGTCTGCCAGAGCTGCCGGTAGTCGCTGATCTTGTGGTCGACGAGGTAGCGGATCACCTGCGTCCGGCGGGCGAACTCCGCCTCCATCTCCTCGCTCGTGTAGTTGCGCAGTTCCATGATCTTGTCGAAGAGGAACGAGTGCCCCTTGAACACGAAGCCGTCGGTCGCCGGGTCCCACTCGTAGACCGTGTTGGTGATCAGCTCGTTCGTCTCCGGCTCGAAGCCGACGATCTCGAGGACCTGCTTGAGCCGCCGCACCACCCCTTTGTCGGTCCGGGTCTGCAGCTGGATGACGACGTTGTTCAGCGCGGAGAGGAGGATGCGCGGCGTGTTGATCGGCGGGTTCTCCAAGCGGTTGACCATCGACTTCACGCTGTCGGCGTGCATGGTCGAGTAGGTGGTGTGGCCGGTCGCCATCGCCTGGAACATCGTGTAGGTCTCCTTGCCGCGGACCTCCCCGACGATGATGTAGTTCGGGCGCTGGCGCAGCGCCGCGCGCACCAGGTCGAACATGTCGACCTCGCCGGCGGCCTTGCCGTCCGGACCGCGGTCGCCGGTCCCGCTGCGCGTGGCCCCGGGGATCCAGTTCTCGTGCGGCAGGTTCACCTCGCGGGTGTCCTCGATCGACACGATCTTCGAGGTCGGCGGGATGAACAGCGCGATGGCGTTCAGCGTGCTGGTCTTGCCGGAGGCCGGCCCGCCGCAGATGATCAGCGACTCGCCCTGCTCGGCGGCGAGCCAGAAGTAGGCGACCATCTCGTCGCTCGCGCTGCCCATCGCGATGAGGTCGACCGGCGTGAACGGCCGCTCCTTGAAGCGCCGGATGGTGAAGCTCGCCCCGCGCGTCGTCACCTCGCGGCCGTAGGTCGCCTGGACACGGTGGCCTTCCGGCGTCGTCCCGTCCAGGATCGGCGCCGAGACGCTGACCGCCTTCAGGCAGCGCTGGCCGAGCATGACGATGAACGAGTTGAGCGACTCCTCGTCCTCGAACATCACGTTGGTCTTCACCGACTCGAACTTCGAGTGGAAGACGAACAGCGGGACGCCGACGCCGTCGCAGGAGATGTCCTCGACCTCGGGGTCGGCGATGAGCGCGTCGGCCGGGCCGTAGCCGACGAAATCGCGCAGGACGTAGTAGACGATCCGCTCCAGCGACAGCGGGCTCAGCGACACCTCACGGGAGCGGAAGTAGCCCTCGACCTCGCCCCGCAGGAAGGTGCGCTTGTCGGCGCCGGAGAGCGTGGCGATGTCCGCGCCGATGATCTTGGTCAGCGTCTCCTTGATGTGCGCGACCAGCTGGCGCTCGTGCGCGCTCAGCTGCGGCTCGATCACCTCGTAGAGGTACTCCTTGGTCGCCTCGTTGTACGCGACCCGCGCGTAGGAGTACGGCGGGGTGATCGCGCGGACCTGCAGCTGCTTGATCTCGGGGCCCGCCAGCGCCGGGATCGCCGTGATGAACGTGCCGGGCAGGTCGGTCGGCCCGCCGCCGGCGGCGGACGGCGATGCCGGCGCGGGGGGGGCCGCCCCGGGGGCGGCGGCCCGCGGGACCTTCACGCGGACCGAGCCGGCCGCCACGCTACAGCCCTCCTTCGTTGAAGGCAAGCGTCGCCTGGGCGATCGCGTTGGTCGCGAAGCTCACGCTGTAGAGCGTCAGGGTGACGTCGTAGGTCGTCGAGAGCGAGCTGATGCAGACCGTCGCGTTCGTGGCGGACGAGTTCGTCGTCTGCAGCACCGCGCCGTTCGCCCCGGTCGCCGCAATCGTCCAGGTGGTGGCGGTGCTCGCCCCCAGGACCTCGTCGGTCTGGGTGTCCAGATAGGTGTACCACGAGCAGACGTTGTGCACGCCCAGCGTCAGGGTCAGGTTGAACGAGCGCACGGCGCTCGTCTTGTTCAGGAACCGTCCCACGCTGGTGACGTTCGTCTGGTAGAGGAAGTGGCTCGTGACGTCCTTCGAGCCGACGCCGGTGAACGACGAGGCGTTCCCGACGAACGTGAGCAGGCTGGTGCGGACGGTGAGGTTCGTCCCCGTCTTGGTGAGGTTGAACGGCGGGGGGACGCCGATCCAGGCGTGGCCGTTCGTCTGGCTCGCGGTGACCGCGTCGCTCTCGAAGAAGTAGACCACCGGCGTGTAGTAGCGGTTGGGGACCGAGACCTCGAGGTAGTTCGTCGCCTCGGTCTGCGTGTAGTTGTGGGTCTGGCTGGCGCTGCCGGTGCCCTTCGCCGTGGCGTAGGCGACCTTCTCGAAATCGCAGCTGCCGATCTTCTCGGGGGCCCCGGCCGTCGTGAAGCCGTCCGGGCACCCGCTGAGGAACGAGAGGGTCGCCACCGTCGGCTGGGCGAGCAGGGGCACCGAGTTGGAGCTGGTCGTGAACGGCACCGAGTACGACGGGATCGCGCCGAAGATGTACTGGTCGTCGACCCCGGACTTGAGCGTCGCCAGCGACGTCTGGAGCGAGAAGGTCAGCTGGCTCTCGTTCTCCTCCATCCAGAGCGGCAGGTACTCGGTCAGGAAGATCCCGAACAGCGCGAAGAAGACCAGCAGCGCGAGCAGCGTGCCGACGACCGCCACGACCCCCCGGTGGTCCCGGCGGAGCCGGCGGACATGGCGGAAGCCGGACCTCGACCGTGCTCGGCTCCGCTCGCCCATTCGCTACCGCCCGGGCACGTACGCACCCCGCGGCAGCGGCTCGTACGTCGGGTCGTGCTATAAATAGGTACGGGAGCCGCGGCGCGCGGCCGCATTCAACGTTAAGCCCGGCGGCCTCTCCGGAGCGCCGGATGGTCCTGCGGGAGATCTCGCTCACGCTGCCGAACCGGCCGGGCGCCCTCGCCGGCGTCGCCCGCGCGCTCGCCGAGCAGCGGCTGAACCTCGCGTCGATCGACGCCGATTCGGCCCCGCGCAGCGGGCGGATCCGGCTCATCGTCAACGACCCGGACCGCGCCGTGCGCATCCTGAGCGACGCCGGCTACACGCCGGAGGTCCGGGAGATGATTGCGGTCCGGCTCGAGGACCGGGCCGGCAGCTTCCTGCGGGTGCTCGAGGTCCTGGCGAAGGAGAAGGTCAACGTCCAGAGCGTCGCGATCCTGGTCGCGCGCGAGGGGAACCGTCCCCTGGTCGCGATCTCCTCCACCGACCTCCCCCGCGCCCGGCGGCTGTTGCAGCAGGCCGGCTTCATGAGCCGCGCCGCCGAGGGGCTGGTCTCCAACGACGACCTGCTCGCCGGGGCCCCGACGATCCCGGGAGAATCGGTCGGTCTCCTCCTGTAAGCGCGCGACCTTCGCAAAAGCGTAAGTGGCGAGGCGGCTGAGCCGTCCTCGCGCGGTTGTGGTCTAGTGGTTAGGACGGTAGCTTCCCAAGCTACCTACTCGGGTTCGAATCCCGACAACCGCATCCATCTACCGGTTCGAGTACCTCCAGGACTCTGCCCCGGGTAGGGGCCCGGGTCGGGGTTCAGCTCGGAGGGGCAGCAGGGGACGCGCTCGGTCAGGGACGACTCGTGCCGGACCGCCTCGCCGAAGACCCCGTCCTCCGCCCGCGCTCGCAGGGCCCACCACGCGACAGAACGGCGGCTTCGCGTCCGAGGGGTCATATAGCTGAGGACCCATCACATTATGTGATGACTGCCGCGGACGACCATCTGGTCTACGTCCTAGGGCACCCGGAAGCGTGGCGCCTGCTGGCCATCCTGGAGCGCGGATCCAGCGACCGCTACGAGCGCGTACGCAAGGATCTGGCCATGCACCCGCAAGCGTTCCAGCGGCTGCTCTACTGGATGCGGGGGTATGACCTCGTGCGCGTCCGTGCTAGCCGTCCGGCGGCAGCGACCCGTCGGGCGGTCCCCGTGCACCTGGAGCTCTCCCCGAGGGGATCAGCGATGCTCCGGTTCCTCCGAGACGTCGAGCGGAACGCGCGGTCCCACCGCGAAGCGCTCGGGCTCCGGGCCGTCGAGCTCCTCTCGGTGGCTTGAGTGACCGTCATCGTCTTGGGTCCGTCCGCCTGGCTGCGTAGCGGCCACACTCCGATCCCGCCGTGGGTGGTCGAGCTCCAACCCCCGGGAGCGCCGCTCGCGGGTCGCCGTGCGCCCACGGCCCGAGATGTGCGCTTCGGCCTCGTCGCGAGACTGCGTCTCGCGAACACGAGGGCGACCTGTCTCGAGCTTCACGCCGACCTGCCGAACGAAGACCCCGGAGCGAAGCTGCTTCGCGTCGTGCGAGAGGCGAGCGTTCAGAAGTTCGCGATCTATTGGCCGGGCGGCGCGACCTGCCGTGGACGTCGAGATCGGCTGGTTGCTGCGGAGCGTCCAGGATGGCAAGGTCTCGGCAGACGGAGTAGGGGTCTTCTACGAGTGGAATCCGGACGGACGCTGCGCGGCCCGCGAGCGACCTACACCGGAGGGGGGAGCGGTCTTCGAATCCTTGGAACGGACGCGGCGAACTACCTACTATCAGAGTCTCGTCGCGCTCGGTGCCATCCCCATTCCCTGGTCCAGTTACGAGGACCTGTTCGAGTTTCTCAAGACCTTCGCGCCGGGAGTGTAGCGGCGGACCGGCAGGCACGTCCAACCGCACCCGACGTACGGGTCTTGTTCGCCTCGCGACGGCCTCGCCCGATGCCTCAGGTCCCGGCTGCCTGACTCGAACAGGCGACCTGAGGATCTCCACGGGGGCCGCCGGGGTTCCGGCAGTCTCGCCTACAGTCCCCCGCTCTACCACTGAGCTAAGCCGGGACGTCTCCACGACCGAGGAGCGAGCTATAACCTCTCCGTCGGAGAGCGGGCTTCGGGCGCGGCCCCGGCGACGAGCCGGCGCA
>JASHYB010000064.1 GCA_030043255.1 Thermoplasmata archaeon
ACGGCCGCCGAGGCGAAGGAGCGCAAGGCGTTCGTGGTGTACTTCGACATCTCCTCGAAGACCCCCTGGGTCCTGAAGGGCCTCGCCGCGGCGTTCGAGAAGAGCGCGAAGGACGGCGGCCACGTGAAGATGCTGGGCGCGCCGGCCTGGCTGCGGGCGGTTAGCACGATTGCGAAGACCAAGGGCAACGCCTACGACCCGAAGGAGGCCGGCCGTCGCATCGGCGAAGCCCTGAACGCCGCCGCCCCGTCGTTCCTCCTCCTCAACGACCTCCACAACCTCGCCGACACCCAGGAGGTCGACCTGTTCGCCAAGACCTTGGAGCAGGTGACGACGGTGATCAAGCCCGGGGTGCTCGTCATGGTCGGCTGCTACGCCAGCTACCTGGCCTGGCTCACCGCGAACGAGCCGGCGTTCGCTTCCCGGGTGAACCGGGTGATCCAGCTCGCCTCGCTCACGGACGACGAAGCTCGGCTGGTGCTCGCCAAGAAGCTGCTGGCCAAGCGGATCGTTGAGGAGCTGGAGCCGACCTACCCGTTCGACCGGGAGGCGGTGGTCGAACTGAACCGGGCCTCGCGGGGGAACCCCCGGCGGCTGTTCGAGCTCGCCGATACCGTGCTGGAAAAGGCGGTCGCGCTCAAGGCCTACCAGGTCGATGGGGACTTCGTCCGGGCCACCCTGCCGGCCCGAGCGAGCGCGGCTCCCAGCCATCCTCCGGCCTGGCAGGAGACCGAGACCGCCGAGTCCACGGACGACGCCTCCGGAGCGCCGCCGGACGCGGCCTCTGCCGCCCGGCCGGCTCGGCGCTCGTTCTGGGGCCGATAGAGGCTCGGGCCCCGGGCTAGCTCGCCTCGGGACTCATCGAGACCGCCAGGTCGATCGCTTCCTCGGCGATCTCCGAGGCGTACACGGCCGTCCGTCCGAGACTGTCGACGATCGTGCCGAGCGCCAGGAGCGACGGCCCCCGCCGAGCGGCCACGCGGGCGGCCAGGCCGTCGATCAGCTTCTGGTGCTCGACCCGGGCGTCGATCGCCTCGTTCGCCGCCTCGAGGTTCTTGGTGATGAGGGCGTTGAACGCCTTGTCGAGGATGGCGACCGCGGAGGTGCGCGCGGCGACCACCTGCTCCAGCAGCTTGGGGTCGAGGCTCCGCTCGTTCGCCAGCGTCGCGCCGCTCGTGGCGATCCGCTGGGCATGCTCGCCGATCCGTTCCAGCAGCTTGGCGATCAGGCGGTGACCGTGGACCGACAGCGCCCCGGCCCCGTCGGACGGGCCGGCGTGGGCGAGATGGTACTGCTTTGAGACCATCCAGTACAGGCGATTGACGTCCTGACTGCGCAGCGCCACGTCGTGCGCGGCGTTCTCGCTGCCGCTCTTGAGCGCGCCGACCGCGTCCTCGAGCATCGCGCGGACGGTGAGGTGCATGCGGCGCAGGCACTTCTCCGAGCTCAGCTCCGACGGGTCGGAGAGGTCCTGGATCAGGATCGAGTTCTGTGTCTCCTCGATCACCTCGGGGCCGATGACGAGCCGGCAGAACTCCCGGGCGACCTTGCGGACGAACGGGCCGCGGGCGGGCGAGAAGCGGATCTCGATGAGCCCGAAGCCGGAGATGTAGGCGCCGATGAGCTTGCGGACGAGGTGCTCGCGCGTCTCCTCGCCCCGCTCGACGAACGATTTGCGGCGGACCACCGGTCGCGTGCCGCTGCGCAAGCGGATCGACACCGAGCCGTCCCGCTCGGTGTCGACGAACAGGGTGTCGCCGGCCTTGAGCCCCGCGTTCGTCACCCAGCGCTTCGGCAGCGAAACGAGGAACGTCGACTTGCCCGCCAGCTGGAGCTTGCGTCCTTCCATAACGCCTCAACCTAGACGCCCGGCCATGCCGTTACGGTGCCTTAAGGATTCGAGCTATAGACTATAGTCATCCCTGCGCTTTACGAACAGTTCATAGAAATCCGGCCCTCGGGCCGGATGCTCCCGGCGGGATTCGAACCCGCGTTACGGCGTCGAAGGCGCCGAATCCTTGACCGGACTAGACTACGGGAGCACCACGTCAGGTCGAGCTAGCCGTCGACCGCCTTCAAGTGTTCCTTGGCATGGCAGTTCCTGCAAAGCACAACACACTTTCTGAGCTCCCGCTGGAGCCGCTGGATTCCTGCACCGTTGGTTGCCAGTTCCGATAGTCCGCCCGTCTTCGGCTCATCCCCGCGATGGTGAAAGTCCAGGCACCGCGGATCCGCCTCTCCGCAACGGATGCAGGTCTGGGTAGTCTTGAGACGCAGGAGAAACTGACGTGCAGAGAGCTTTCTGCGCCGATTTCTTCTATAGTAGGCGTCCCGGTTGAGTCGGTAGTGACGCCTCAGATAGGCCACGTTGTAGACTCGTCGCTGCTCGGGGTCTTTGAAGGGCATGACCACCCCTGGCGCTGGCCCAGATGAGGGGGAGGTCGGGGTTGAACAGTGCATCCCGAACCACCCTTCAGGGAACCGGAAGATTGAGTGGCGTGCGGATTCGACAGGCTCTGTCTAACTCGTGGGGGGGTCCGTCGCGGCCGGAGCACCCGGGAGACCGGCCGAGCGCCGCGGAAGGTACTCGCTCCGACGTTCCCCCGTGATGGCATACACCGCCTTCTCCGCGATCTTGCAGGCGTTGTCGGCGACCCGCTCGAGGTGGCGGGCGCCGAGGAGCATGAAGGCGCGCCGGTCGCTCTCCGGCCCGCCCTTGCGCAGCAGCTCGATCAGGCGCTTCTGGGCGTCGCGGTGGAGCTCGTCCACCGCCTCGTCCATCGGGAAGACCTCCTTCGCGCGGGGGGCGTCGCCGGCGAGGAACGCCTCGAGCGCCTGGACGACCATCGCTCGGGCGCGCTCGTCCATCCGGCGGAGGAGCTCCCGGACGTCGGCATCCGCCGAGTCCTGGCTGCCCGCGGGGTGCCGGGAGAGATCGTAGCCAAGCCGGCCGATCCGGTCGACGCAGTTGGCGATCTTCAGGATCGCCTCCGTCGTCCGAAGGTCCGGTCCCTCCGGCTGCATCACGGCCACGAGGCGGATCGTCTCGAGCTCGATGTTCAGGTCGTAGCGGTCGAGCGCCGCGTCCCGCGAGGTGACCGAGCGCGCGAGCTCGGTGTCCCCCTGCAACAGCGCCCGAGTACCGTCGGCGACCATGCCGAGGGCCAGGTCGGCCATCTCCGAGACGTGCTGTTCCAACTGGGCGAGGTCTCGGTGGTGGTCCTCGATCGTCGCGCGCAGGTCCCGCCGTAGCTCGTCGGGCGTCATGCATACCTTCCTGTGATGAACTGCTCCGTGAGCTTGACCCGCGGCCGCTCGAGGATGTCCGCGGTCGGACCGACCTCGACCAGCTTGCCCGAGTGCAGGAAAGCGATCCGGTCGGAGATCCGGGCCGCCTGACCGACGTTGTGCGTGACGAGGACCAGCACGATCTCCTCCTTGAGGCCCTGCAGCGTCGCCTCCACCCGCTGCGTCGCCGCCGGATCCAGCGCGCTGGTCGGTTCGTCCAGCAGCAGGACACGGGGCCGGACCGCGAGGGCCCGCGCGATGCACAGCCGCTGCTGCTGGCCCCCCGACAGCGACAGCGCGGGTCGGTCCAGCTCCTCCTTGACCTCCTCCCAGAGCCCCGCCCGCTGGAGCGCCTCGGTCACCGCCGCGTCGACCTCCTCCTCCGGAGCGCCGACGATGCGCAGGCCGAACGCCGCGTTCTCGAAGATCGACATCGGAAAGACCGTCGGCCGCTGGAAGACCATCCCCATCCGGCGGCGGACGACCACCGGATTCACCGACGGGTCGTAGATGTTCTGGCCGAGGTAGCGGACCGCCCCCTCGACGTTCAGCCCGCGGGTGAGCTCGGTCATCCGGTTCAGCGTTCGGACGAACGTGGTCTTGCCGCAGCCGGACGGGCCGACGACCGCGGTCAGGCTCCGGGCGTGGAAGTCGAGCGAGAGGTGGTCGATCAGGGTCTTGGCCGCGGCGGTGACCGTCAGGTCCTGGACCGCGACGACCACGTCGGACGGGGCCGCGGGGATGGCGCTCACTGGAACAGCCCCTGCAGGCGTCGGCGGGAACGCGCCACGATCAGCCGGACGAGGATGTTCAGCCCGATGACGATGACGAGCAGCAGGAACGCGGCCTGGAACGCGAGGCGGATCGCCGACGGGAGGATGTAGCCGGCCTGGAAGCCGCTCCAGATGTAGAGCGACAGGGCACTGACGGGCTGGAACAGTCCGGTCGGCGGCAGCTCGACCGCGGTGGTCGTGAGGTAGAGGGGCGCGGTCTCCCCGACCCCGATCGCCATCGCGAGGAAGATTCCCCCGAGCACCTGCGGGAACGCGATCGCGCTCGCCACCCGGATGAGGTACTGCCGGGGCCGCGCCCCGGAACCCAGCGCCGCCTCCCGGATGTGCGGGGGCACTGACCCGTAGGCGATGTCGGTCGCCCGGAAGACGTAGGGGGTCATGAACACCCCGAGCGTGAGACCGGACGCCGCCAGCGACAGACCCCAGTGGAAGTAGATCACGAACGCGAGATAGCCGAAGAGCCCGACGATGATCGCGGGGGTGCCCACCATGACGTTGGCGGAGATGCGGACCCAGCCCGCCCACTGGTCGCTCAGGTACTCCGAGGTCACTAGCCCACCCAGGAAACCAAACAGGATCGCCACCCCGGTCGCGACGGCCAGGATGGTCAACGAGCCGACCAGGGGCGCGTACAGCCCCCCGGTCGCTCCCGACGGGTTCGTGGTGATCACGGCGACCGTGAAGCCGGGCAGCGCTTGCGACCCGATGTAGTAGAGCAGCCAGCCGATCGGGACGATCGCGACGGCGAACAGGAGCGGGAGCAGCCAGCCGACCGCCCGGTCGAACGCCACGCGGCGGCGAACGTGGCCGCTCCGGTCGAGGGTGAGGATGTCCTCCGGCGCCAGGCCGGCGAGGGGGGTGGATGTCGCCATACAGCACCTCTACAGGCCGGCCACCTCGGTGTAGGTGCGGCGGATCATCCACCGACCGGCGACGTTCACGGCGAGCGTGATCAGGAGCAGGACGATCGCGAGCTCGCAGAGGAAGTGCAGCTCCGTGACCCCCGACGGGTTGAGCTCCATCGCCGAGTCGATCGACCCGATGATCAGCGAGGCCATCGTGGAGGTCCCGTCGTAGACGTTCGTCGGCAGCTTGGAGGCCTGGTCGATGACCATGAACACCGCGACCGTCTCGCCGATGGCGCGACCGAAGCCGAGGAACGCCGCTCCCCACACGCCTCGCTTCGCGTGCGGGACGGCGACCCTGCGGGTGACCTCCCATCGGGTGGCGCCCAGGGCGAGCCCGCTCTCCCAGAGGTCGCGGGGGACCGCCTGGAGAGCGTCCCGCATCAGCAGCGTGGTGATCGGGAGGATCATCAGCGTGAGGATGATGATCGCGAGGGCGAGGCCATCCCCCGTCGCGATGAGCGGCAGGGAGGAGTCGTGGGTCGGCTTGAAGCCCGGGATCCAGGCCAGATGGATGGCCGTCCAGGTGAAGACGTTCTTCCCGAAGAACGGCGCGACGATGAAGTAGCCCCAGATGCCGTAGACGATGCTCGGAATCCCGGCCAGCAGGTCCACGACCGGATCGAGGACGGCCGCCAGGAAGCGCGGGAGGTAGGTCGTCGAGGCGATGGCGATCCCGAGCCCGATCACCATCGCGAACAGCAGCGCGGGCACCGCGGTGAGGAACGAGCCCGTGACGTAGACGAGGATCCCGTAGTTCGAGACGTCGAGGCCCCAGAACGACCAACCGAAGTCCTGCAAGTCGCTCGCCCGGAGCAGCGTGAAGACGATCGCCAGCGTCAGAGCGAGCGGGATCAGGGCGAAGGCGAACGGCCACCAGACGAGCCACCGTCGTTGATGGACCACCTCTCCGGCACCGAGGCTGTCCTGCTGCGGCTCTCCGGAGGGGGCTCCCTGCGAAAGAGGTTCGGGAAGGGGTTGCCGGTCCTCGGCGGGTGGGGGGACCGGCGTCGTGCTCACGGCAACCGCCGACCCTACGAGGAGATCGTGACGGACGCCAGGGCCTGCTGGTCGAGGCCCTGGAGCTCCGCCGTCAACGGCACGAAGCCCACCTGGCTCAGGTAGTTGGACGCCTGACCGTAGGAGATCACCCACTGTTCGAACTGCACCACGTACGCCTGGTGCGACGGGCTCGCCGGGCTCTCCTTGATCAGCGTGTACTCGAGGTTGGTGATCGGGTACGGGGTCGGGTTGGCCGTCGTCGGGTCCGAGCCGCCACCGCCGGTCGCCCAGGTCGTCGCGCCCGCCGGGCTGCCGCCCAGGATCAGGCTGACGGCCAGACCGTAGTTGGTGTAGTTCAGCTGCTCCAGGCCGAGGTTCGCGTCGTAGCTGACGTTCTGGGTCGACCAGAGGATGTAGTTCTTCGCCGCCGACGGGTTCGCGGTGACGTTGCCACCGGCCGCCGTGTTGGAGAGGTTGTCCCCCAGCTTCGCGTAGCCGAGGCCGTCCTTCACGGCCGAGGCCATGTAGCTGATGCCGACGTAGCCGAGGCTGTCCGTAACGGAGGCCAGCTTGGTGACCACGCCCGCGTTACCGTCGCCGGAGGCGAAGCCGTCCGCCGGCGAGATCGTCTGGAACGCCTTGGTGGAGTTCCCGTAGAGCCAGCCCTTGTAGGACATGTCGCAGTACGTCGAGAAGATGTACGTGTCCCCGCTCGAGTCCGAGCGCACGACCGGCACGATTGCGGCGTCCGGGAGCGTGACCCCGGGGTTCGCGTACTGGATCTCCGGGTCGTTCCACATCGTGATGGTGCCGTCGTAGATCTGCGCGAGGATCGAGCCGTTCAGGTTCAGGTGCACGCTCGCGAAGCTCGACCCCAGGTTGTACATCACCAGCTGCGAGGAGATCGCGACCGGTACGTCCACGACGCCGAGCGTCGAGAGCGTGTAGGCATCCGACGCCCCGATGTCGATGGTGCCGGCCTCCGACTCGCTCTGGCCCTGCCCGCTCCCACCGCCGGACGGGCTGATGGTCACGTGCGAAGCGACGTGGCTGGTGTAGTTCGGTCCCCAGATCTCGATCATCGGCTCGAGCAGGGTCGAGCCGGTTTCCGTAATGTCGACCGTGCTGGTGGTCGTCTTGGTGAGGTACGCCCCCAGGACGTAGCCTCCACCCAATCCCACAACGAGCAGCACGACGGCGATCGCGATCGCCATCCCCGCTCCGAACTGGCGCGCACGCTTGCGCGTCGGCCCGGTGGACGGGCTCGTCGAGGACATTCCCCCGGTCGGAGGCGCGCTCGACCCGCTCGGCGTTGCGGTCGAGGGCGTCCCGCTGTTGCTCTGGCCACTCATCCGTTTGTTCACCTCTGTGTGTTCGGCGTCTCCATGGCGCCGTTCCCGACGCCCATATACCGCCGGCGGGCCCAACCCGGGTTCGATTATATAGAAAGTGAATTTAGACTATATTCTAATTCATAGTGCTGTGAATGTGACGGCGTCGCACGACCCGCCCCGCTCGGCGGAGAACGACCCCCTCGGCGTCATTACGGAGGGGACGGTCCGGGCGATACGACCCGCTGGTTGGTCCGCTTCGGCTACGACGGCTCCGGATTCTCCGGATGGGCACGGCAACCCGGGGCCCGGACCGTCGAGGGGCTCCTGCGCGAGGGGATCCTGGCAAAGCACGCTGCCCCGGACCTGGCGGCTGCTCAGTTGGCCGTGGCCAGCCGGACCGACCGCGGGGTGAGCGCTCGGGGGAACGCCCTCGCGCTCGTCTCCCCTCTCGCCGCTTCGTCCCTCCTGCGACGGCTGAACGCGATCTCCCCGGAGCTGTTCTTCACCGCAGCCTCTACCGTCCCGCCGGAGTTCCGCGTCCGCCACGCGGCGCGGAGAGTCTACCGCTACTTCGAGCCACAGCCACCGTCCGACGCTCCCGGGAACGGTCGTGCCCTGTCGCTCTTCCGTGGCCGGATCGACGTGCGATCGTTCGGACGAGGTGTGGGTACGGGCTCTCCGACGTGGCGTGAGCTCGAGTCGGTCACCCGGGCCCGGCACGGAGACGGCTCGGTCATCGAGGTCCGCGCTCCGTCCTTCGTCTGGGGCGAGGTGAGGAAGATCGTCGGCGCCCTGCGTGAGGTCGCGGCAGGACGCCTCCCGCTCGCGGAACTGCAGGCTGCGCTCGCGGGGCGTCGGCGCCTCACCCTTCCGATGGCCGAGCCCGAGGGGCTGGTCCTGTGGGACGTGGAATACGCCCTGCCGTGGGAGACGGTCTGGCCGGGCCCGAACCGCTACCAGGCCGCCTTCTTACGACGTGCGGAGGGGACCCTGCAGCAGCGGCTCTATGCTCTCGCCTCCCTGAACGAACGAGGTACGCTCGCGGAGGCAGGCTCTCGCCTTCGGACTGCGGTCGGAGGCTAGGCGGGCCCTAGGACGTTCAGCAGCGATGCTCCCTTGGGGCTACCGAGCCCGGTGCAGGCGTCCCAGCCCGGACCGGCCGGCCAGTAGCCGTTGTTGCCCGAGACGATGTCCCGGAACGGGACCTCCCCGGCAGCGTAGATCGCGGGCTGGAACATCCCGAGGGACCGACCGAGAGCCTGGTTGAGCCGTGCGATCAGGGCGGCCCAGAGCGGTGCCACCGCGCTGGTCCCGCCGACGACGAGGTCCTTTCCGTCGACGCGGACGGCGTACCCGGTCAGCGGGTCGGCGTTGCCGCTCACGTCCGGCACGCCTCGGCCGACGAACTGGGTGTTCGGTTGAGGGGGCACCTTCGCCGCGCTCTGGTAGCTAGGCAGCGGGAAGATCCGGCTCACGCCGCCGCCGGTCGCGCCGTCGCCGGAGGCCAGCTCGTTCCAGACCACTTCGCTCGAGATCGTGGCACCGCTGACGTTGAGGCGGGTGCCCCCGCAGCCGAGGACCGGCGGCAGGCAGGCCGGGAGGTCGACCTCGAGCTGGCCGCCCGACGCGCCGTCGGTGGCGCCGTTGTCGCCCGCCGCGGCGGTCACCGATACCCCCAGCGCGGCCGCGTCGGAGACGAACTCGAGCATCGTGTTGGCCGCCTGGGAGGTCCAGCTCGTCTCGGGACCTCCCCAGCTGATGGAGACGACGTCCGAGGGGGCCTCCGTAGCGTGGACTGCGGTGCTCACGGCGTCGATGAACCCCTGGTCGGTGTTCGGCGCGAAGTAGACCACGATCCGCGCGCCCGGGGCCACCGAGCCGGCGACCTCGATGTCGAGCATCACCTCGGCGTCGGTGTTCGGGTTCGCGCCGGGCTGGTTCGCCCCGCCGTCGACCGACACGGCGGTCACCGAGGGAGCGGAGATCTCGAGCCCTTCGAAGTACGTCGCGAGGTCGGCGGGGGCATACCCCCCACCGAGCTCGACGAGGGCGATCGTCTGGCCGCTGCCGTCCAGCTGCGCCGGGAACCCGTAGAGGCTGGCCACCTGCGGCGGCGTGAAACTGGACGACGGGGTCGTCGAGGGGATCCGAACGTGCGGGACCGCCACCGGACGATCGTCGAGACCGAGCACCGCCGTCACGACCTGCGCGAGTGACGCCGGAACGGTCAGCGGACCGGCGAGGGTCCGGTAGCCGCCCCGTGGAGAACTGTACCGGCAGAGTGGCGTCCCGAACGCCCGCTGCATCTGCTCGGCCGTGCCGGACAGCAGCAGGCTCCGCGGCGATGGCACTGTCTCGGCCACCGTCAACCCGAATTCGCGAGCGAACGCTCGGACCAGGTCGAGGTCCTCGACGCTTGCCCCGTGCCGGCGCGCGAACTCGGTCCGGGGCACGCGGGCGGTTCGTACGCCCCGCCGGTAGGCGAAGGTGGTGGTCGGCGGCAGCGGCCGCCGGCGTCGAACTACGACAGTCACCTCGATGTGTTCCGCCGGGGCAATCTCGCCGCCCACGGCCGACCCGGGGATTGGCGCTTGCACGCTACCCGACAGTCGCACGCGATCTCCGAGGGCCACTCCCCCCCACTCCTGCCCGCTCGGCCTCGAAGTCGACCTTCGGCCTCGTAGCCCGCTCGAGCACAGAGAGCATTCGCCCGCATAGGTTCTCGGCCGATGCGTGTGGACTGTACGCGGCCGAGCCGTGTACGGCTGCCATCCCGATGGAACTCCAGTGAAACGGATTCCGCTCGATCGGACCCTACGAACCCAGGACTCAAGATGAACGAGGCCGCCGGCGAGGCATCCGCCCGTGAGCCCACCGATGCTGAAAGTACAGGAGGCTTCGGCGAACTGGGCCCCATCGGCGACAACAGGCCGGCCCTCCGGAACCGGCCTGCCCTGAAGTAGACGTTCCACGCTCAGCAGCTCCGTAATGTAACCTGCCGCGTTCCGCACCCAACGAGGTGACCTCGACGGCTAAGTACAGGAAGGCCGTGAGCGCCCTGGCCAGCGCTAGACCCATCGCGCTGACGGTCGTGGGTCTCCTTCTTGTGCTGGTGCCGAGCGCCGGGGTCCTGTCCGCCTACGCCGGGACGACACACTCGCCCTCACTAGTCGAACTCTCCGGTAGCCGCCGCGATTCCTCGCCGTTACTCGATTCCGCCGACATCGCGCCTTCGCTGGAGCCGAGGCAGCCGTCGGTCGGTTCGATTCCCGTCGGAGCTACCCCCGACGCCGTGGGGTACGACCCCGCGAACGGGGATGTCTACGTGGCTAACGGGGGCTCGGACAACGTTACGGTCATCAACGCCACGCAGGGCGAGGTCGTTGTCTCCATCTCAGTTGGCGCCTATCCTGACGGCATAGCGTATGATGCCGCGAACGGCAACATCTACGAGGTCAACGATGTGTCGGACAACGTCTCTGTGATTTGTGGCGCGACCAACGCGGTCATCGCGACCGTTCCCGTGGGGGCAGCCCCTTACGGCGTGGCCTACGATGGAGCGAATGGCTACATCTATGTGGCCGACAACGGTTCCAACAACGTCACGGTCATCAACGGCACGTCCAACGAAGTGCTCGCGCAAATCCCGGTGGGTGGTGGGCCTCACGGCATCGCCTACGACCCGGCGAACGGCGACCTCTATGTCGCGAACTGGCTCACCAACAACGTGACGGTGATCAACGGGACAACGGAGTCGGTCGCCGGTTCCGTCGCGATGGGTCCGGGCGACCTCAACCTGGATGGCGTGGCATACGACGGAACGACCGGGGACGTCTACGTGACCAACGCTATCGATGGGGGCGACCAAGGTGTCGCGGTCGTCAACGGGACTCCGGGCAGGCTCGTCGGTTGGATTCCCGTCGGCGCCGGCCCCGTAGGGATAGCTAGCGACGCGGCGAACGGGTACCTGTACGTGGCCAACTGGGACTCCAACGACCTGAGCGTCATCGAGACTGCTACGGAGACGGTCGTCGGGTCCCTTCCGGCAGGCTCCGAACCGATTGCCGTGGGGTACGACAGCACGAACCACTTCCTCTACGTGGCGGACGAGGCATCCGACGCGGTTTCGGTATTGACGCCCTCGGTGTACCCGGTCACTTTTGCGGAGAATGGACTGCCCCTGGGTTCGGAGTGGTACGTGAACGTTTCGGGCCAACCTTCTCGGAACGCCACGGGATCTTCGGTCACGATGTACCTGTTGAACGGCAGCTACCCGTACTCGATCGGGTGCGCGAACGCCAGTTGGGCCGCGCCGAACGGCTCGTTCTTGGTGAGCGGGAACCCGGTCGATATCCAGGTTGCGTTCCACCTTGTCACCTACCCCGTGACGGTGTACGAAAGCGGCCTTCCCGACAGGGCGCTCGCCACCGAAGGTTGGTCGGCCGAGGTGGGTGGAAGAGTGCAATCCACCAAGTCCAACACGTCGACGGTGCTGAGCCTACCGAACGGATCTTACGACTACCTCGTGTTCGGGCCGTCCGGGTACGTCGTGACCGCGGCCTCGACGGGCAACTGTACGGCTATCGAACCTCGGACCGTCATCGTTTGCGGCGGGCCCTCGGAAGTCCACGCCTCCTTCGCCAAGGGTAGGACTGCCGTTCTGACGTTCGCGGCGAAGGAACTGGCCAAGAACCAGGAATGGTGCGTGGAGGTCGAACAGTTGGCGCTATGTTCCAGCGCCGAGTCGATTCGTTCCCCCTTTCTGACGGCCGGATCCTACACCTTTTCGGTCGTCTCCCCGCTCACGGGTCAGAACGTCACGGGCAAGATCGGAGAGACAACCCTGGTGTTCAGCGACGGAGTGATCCAAACGATCGTCCTCCAGAAGAACACGAAGGTTGACCTGACGTTCCGGTACGCGTACGCGGTGATCTTCACAGAAAGGGGACTCCCTGCGGGGATCACTTGGTCGGTGACTGTCGCGGGCGTCACGGTCAGCAACCTCAGCGGGGACCCGATCCACTTTTCGTTGACGAACGGAACGCACAGCTATCACATCGGGGCTGAAGCGGGCTTCAAAGGTACGGGGCTGCCGGCACGAGCGGCTATCCGGGGCGAGCCATCGTCGGTGGCTGTTACGTTTGTGAAGAGGTAGCATCGTCGCCGGCTCTCAGCCGGATGCACGCTGCGGGTCGACCTTCCTGTGGGCGCGAAGTTCGCGATCCCCAATCCTGACAGCCGTTTCGTCAAGCCCAGAGCACGCCCATCACCGGTGCCCGCTGCACGCAGCGGTCGGTGGCGCGCCGCGAATCATGTAGACCGCCCTCCTTTAGGACCGGGGTTCGCGACCGGGTCGGATGCCGCCGTCGAACCCGGCGCCACACGAAGTGATGACCCGGCACCCGGTTTACCTCAGCCCTTGCTCTCCACGTGATTCGACTCCCGAACGCCGGTGATCCTCGAACGCCTGCGGGGATCTTCGCGAACCCGACATCGTACCAGCGCCCGTCGCGCGA
>JASHYB010000065.1 GCA_030043255.1 Thermoplasmata archaeon
GACGCCCGGCGATCAGGTCGGTGGCGATCCCGAGCCGACGATAGCCGGGGCGCACCGCGAGGCCGTGGAGCCGGGCGTGCCGTCCGGCGACACCGACCCATCCGACGCCGACGACCTCGCCGTGCAGCTCGGCGGCGAGGCAGACCTCCCCTTCCGCCTCGAGCGCCCGAACCCAGGGGCCGGGCTGGCCGCCGTACGCCTCCCGAAGGACCCCCTCCGCACCTCCCAGCGCCGCGGGACCGAGCCGCCGGAGACGGTGCTGCAGTCGGTGCGAGGGCGCGGAGCCGAGATCGGCCCGGTACACCCGGTACCCTTCCTGCCGACCGCCCAGGTCGACCTCGGCGAAGACCGCCGTCCCGCTGGCGAACGGCAAGGTCGGCGCCGCGTCCTCGGACGAGCGCGCGAACACCGAGGAGACCCGGTCGGCGGGATCGGTGAGCAGCAGCGCGAGGGGCCGGACGCCGTCCGAGGCGACGAACGCTCGGCCGCCGCTGCCGACGGTCTCTCGCGCGAAGGCTGGCAGGAACGGACCGAACCGGTCCGAAAGGCCCGCCCCTGCCAGATCCGGGCCGATCCGCTGGGCGGAGAGCTCGGCGCAGGAGACCGAACGCGCCGCGTCACCGGCCATACCCCGGCGGGAGAGGGACGGGCGATAAGGGGTACGGCGGGCGAACGGCGCCCGGTCGAGACGAAGGTTCATCCTCGGGCCGGGCCCCCGGGAGATCGTGGCGACGGCCGGGCCGTACCCCGATCCGAACCGAGAGGCCTTCCGCCGGCGTCGTTCGCGGGTTCGAGGGTTCCTCCTCACCCTCGGCCTCGTGTTCGTCGGGGCCGGTGCGATCATTCTGGTGCTCGCGGCGACCCCGAGGACGTTCGGGCTGCGGGGCGCGCCCTCCTTTCCGCTCGACGGCGGGCTGCTCGCCATCTTCCTGATCCTGTGGGGTTCGATGATGCTCGTGCGCGCGGCGCTCGTCGGAGCGCGGATGAACCGCTGGGCCGGCGGCCCGCCGCCCGGACGTCGGTTCGATCCGGCGATCCTGGCGGCTCGGGAGCGCTACGCCCGCGGGGAGATCAGCCGGGAGCAGTTCCAGCAGGTCGTGCAGGACCTGCGGCGCCCACCGCCGGGCCCGCTACCCTGACGAACGCGAGCCCGGCCCGCGGCCCCGAGCGCCCCCGTCGCGGGGCCCGGTCGCTCGTCAGGCGAACACAACCGTCTGCACGACGTTGGCGCCCCGGACCCGCACCGTGCCGGAGGACGGCAGCGACGGGTGGCCGTTGCTCGCCGTCACGCTGAACGGGTAGCTGCCGTTCGGGTCGTAGAAGATGATCGACGCCGTGCTGGCGTTCTGCTGCACGCCGTTGAGCGTCACCGACCAGGGAGTCCCGGCGCGCAGGCCGGACTCGGAGAAGGTCACGCGGTAGAGCGTCGGCGACAACGGCTCGTAGTCGCCGCCCGAGGTGATCTGGCCGGAGTTGTTGTACGGCAGGACGCCGTACGGGTTCGAGGCGGTGCCGTAGTTCGACCAGTAGTTGCCCCCCTGCCAGGCGTAGCCGAGGATGTTCCCGCTCAGGGCGACCCCGTCGACGACCCGGACGTCGCTCGCCGGCTGGCGGCCGACGTTCCAAGCGTCGGTGTAGACCGCGGAGACGCACTCGATCTGGCAGGAGACCGGGTCGTAGGTCGGGGTGATCGCCGGGAACGGCACGTCCACGTAGTTGTTGTAGATCAGGTCGCCGGACTCCGACTCGTTGACCGCCTGGGTGTAGGCGCCGTAGTTGAGGACGTAGGTGGTGTTGTTCGTGGCGACGCTGGCCAGGGTGAAGCTGTTGCCCCAGACGGTGTTGGCGGAGCCGCCGTAGAGCACGATCGCGTCCCCCTGGTCGGCGAAGGTCGTGCCGGCGACCAGGTCGTCCGTCGAGGCCCAGATCATCACCGAGCCCTCCGGGAAGCCGGCGAGGAACGCCGACAGCCAGCCGGAGACGGTCCCGCCGTCCACGACCACGTGGCTCGTCTCCCACAGCTGGATCTGCAGGTTGTTGGTGGACGGATAGTCGAACTCGGCGACCGTCGCGCTCATCCAGGACGGGTAGACCACCTGGAGCGACGGGGCGACGAGGGTGACGTAGTCGGTGGTGCCGACGAGCAGCACGCCGGGGAAGACCGGCCACTGGTAGTCGTTCCAGGCCGCGAACTGCGGGTCCAGCGGGCCGTACTCGTTGTGCTCGAGCAGGTAGGGCGAGCTCGACGTGCCCGCGCCGGAGGAGGAGAGGCTCGCGAGCTCCCCGTTGCCGAAGGCGATGAGCGGGGTGTAGACCCCAAGCGAGGTGTCGAGCTTGCCGGTGAACGCGAGCGTCGTCGTCGAGTTCGCGCGCGCGTCCAGCTCGACCCCACCGGGTTCGTGGTCGCTGAGGAGGTACTCGATCCAGTACGGGGCGCCGTTCGGCACGTAGAAGGTCGTCGAGCCGCTGGGCGAGCCGACGACCCACTGGGCCGCGCTCGCGTTCTCGGAAGCGCCGGGGTTCACCAGCGCAAAGGTCGTCGCCGGGTCGAGGCTCTGCACGACGGTGCGGGCGCCGGAGTTGTCCGACTCGCCCCAGAGGCCGTACAGGAACGACGGGCCGAGGCGCATCTGGGCGGTCGTGGAGCCGGCGGCGAAGGAGACGTCGACCCCCTCGCTCGTCTCGCCGGTCTCCGCGCCGGCGTCCTCCGCCGAGCGGACCGGCACGAACGAGCGGCTCGCGGTGCTCCAGGTCCCCAGGGAGAGCGTCGCCTGCATCTGGTAGAACGTCGTGGTGTCCCCGTCGTCGTTGCCGACGACGTCCAGCTCCAGGTCGTTCGGCAGGCCGACCGGGTCGACCTGCTGACCGTTGATCTGGTAGAGGCCCGCGGGGATCGCCTTGCGCAGGTGCAGCGCCTGGTCGGAGCTCGCGTTGAAGACGACGTAGTCGTACGACCCCGAGACGCTCGTCGTCCGGTTGGAGACGGTGTAGTTGAAGTAGACCGCCGGGCGGTCGTCCAGGACGCTCGAGTTGTCGTAGAAGGTGATGGTGAACGGGTAGTGGATGGTGAACGTCGGGCCGATCGCGTAGTAGTACACCGGCGCGTAGAGGGTGCCGTTCGGCCCGTGGGCGTAGAAGACGTTCGGCGAGATGTACGCGTCGAAGTTCGAGAAGTTCCAGACGTTGTCGCCGAAGGTCAGCGTGCCGTTGCTCGGCGTGTAGCTGACGAAGTTCTGCGTCCAGAACTGCTCGCTCGCGTTGCCGAAGAGGGTGACGCCGGTGTCCACGGCGTTCAGCTGGATGCCGAACATGTCGGGGCCGTCCCCGTCGACGTAGGCCGAGAGCGCGTTCGTGAGGGTGATCGTCCCTTCGACGCTGGAGGTGTTGAGCACCGAGCCGACGAGCGAGCCCCCGACGTCGGTCAACCCCAGGTCGGCGACCCCCATCGGCGCGGGCGCGGAACTGTAGGTGGGGCCTACGACCTCGCCGGCGTACGGCTGCGGCACCGAGAAGTCGGGAAGATGGATCGCCCAGGACGGGATACCGGAGCCGCGCAGCTCGCTCAGGACCTGCTCCTCGCGCGGGTTCCCGGCGGACGGAGAACCGGGCTGCAGCGCCGCATGCGCGGGAGCGGCCGGCGTCGCGGCCGCGACGGCCGTCGCTCCGGCGGCGCTCGCTCCGGCGGACAGGACCAGCAGGAGCAGTACGGCGATCGGCGCCAACCCCAGGGCTACGGTGCGGAACATGGGTCCTCGCGGCCCCCGGGGTTACTCGCTCACCATGATAAGATTTGACAGACCGCCGGGGGTCCCGGAGCGGGTCCGCCAGCAGGGGTTTTGGGGTCCCGATCCTGCCGAGGCGGGGGAGCGATGGGGTTCAACGCCGGCCAAGCGACCCCGACGCTCGCCGTCCTGGCCCTCATCGTCCTCCTGCTCGCCCGGCGGACCTACCGGCTGTCGAAGGGCGTGCCGTACTCCCCTGCGGGCCTCTTCGCCTACGGAGGGTTCTCCGCGGCCCTGTTCGTCGCCTTCGGGGCCGGCACCCTGTACGTGGCCTACGGCACCTGGGGCCCGACCGCGCTCGCTCTCATCGCCCCGTACGCGGCGGTGGTCGCGGGCGCGGCGCTGCTCGCCCGGCCGAGGGTCGAACGGCTGGTGCGATTCGAGACCCGGGAGCCGGGGGTCGTGTTCTACCGCCTGCCGGTCGTCATCCCGGTCCTCAGCCTGGTGCTGTTCGTCGTGCGCGTCAGCGTGGAGATCCTGCTGCTCGGACTGCAGGCGCTGACCTCCTTCGCGCTTCCGACGACCCTCGCCCCGGGAGCCCTGGCGGTGCTGATCGGGGCCGACCTCGTCTACGGCTCCAGCGTCGGGCTGTTGGTCGGCCGGGGGCTCGCGATCCGCCGCGCGCACCGGACCTACACCGCGAGCGCCCAGCCCTTGTCCTGAGCCGGTCCCGGCGCGATGGCGCGAGGTTATCGTCCCGCCACCGTCGCCCCCCGTTCGTGGCGGAGGTTCGGTCGCCGGCGGACGCTGGCCGGCTCACGCTCGGCTCGCTGACGTTCGACCTGACCCCGGAGCAGGTGCACGAGCGGGGTCGGGCGGCGCTCGCTGCCGTGGGCCGGGCGATCGACGACCTGAAGGTGACCGACGGGCCCCGGTCGATCGAACGGTTCCTCGAGCCGCTGGACCGGGCCCTCCACGAAGCCCGCAACCTGAGCAACCACGGGACGCTGCTGTTCTGCGGACACCCGGAGGAAGCCGGGCGGACCGCCGGTCGCGAGCTGAGCGAGGCCGCCGACGCCTTCCTGCACGGGCTCCTCTTGGATCCGAAGCTCTACGAGGGCCTGCGGGAGCTGGAGCTTGCCGACGCGGATCCGGCGAGCCGGTTCGCCGTCGACAAGATGCTCCGGGCGATGCGCCGCGCCGGCGTGGAGAAGGACGGGGCGACCCGCGAGCACCTCCTCCACCTCGGGCAGGAGATCGACCAGGTCTCCAACCAGTTCATGGCCAACGTGGCCAACCTCCCTCGCGAGCTCGTGCTCGACTCGCCGTCGCAGCTCGGCGGCCTGCCGGAGGACTATCGGGCGGCCCACCCCCCGGGGGCGGACGGCAAGATCCGGCTGAACACGCGCTATCCGGACGCCTTCCCGGTGCTGCGGTACGCGGATTCGGCCGACGTCCGCCGACGGATGTTCTCCGAGTTCCTGCGCCGGGCCTATCCGGAGAACGAGCCGGTGCTCGCGCGCCTGCTCGCCCTGCGGTACGAGCTCGCCAGCGTCCTGGGCTATCCGAACTACGCGGCGTACGCGCTCGAGGACCGGATGGTCGAGACGCCCGCGGCGGTCGAGCAGCTGCTGGACCGCGTGGTCGGCCTCACGGAGACCGGCGCGGCCGAGGACCGGGCGAGCTGGCTCGCCCGCAAGCGGCGGTCCGAACCGGCGACGACCGGGCTCGAGCCCTGGGACGCGGCGTTCTGGGGCCCCGGCTACTACGACACGAAGATCCGTACCGAGGAGTTCGGGGTCGACCTGCGCGAGGTGCGCGCCTACCTCCCGTACGCACGGGTACGCGACGGCCTGTTCGCGCTCTGCCGGGAGCTGTTCGACCTCGACCTCCGCCGGGCGCCCGGCGCACCGGCCTGGCATCCGACGGTGGAGGTCTTCGACGCCTACCGGGGCGGACGGCTGATCGGCAGGATCTACCTCGACCTTTCCCCGCGGACCGGCAAGTTCGGCCACGCCGCCTGCTTCGGGGTGCGGGACGGCGGCGAGGGCCGGGAGCTGCCGCAGGTCGCCCTGCTGTGCAACTTCTTCGACGCGAAGGCCCCGGCGGAGCAGGCGCGGCTGGAGTTCGGCCACCTCGTCACGCTCTTCCACGAGTTCGGCCACCTCCTCCACCACCTGTTCTCCGGGGAGGTGCGCTGGGCCTACAACAGCCAGTCCGACATCGAGCGGGACTTCATCGAGGCCCCGAGCCAGCTGTTCGAGGAGTGGGCTCGCGATCCGGCGACCCTCGCCCGCTTCGCGTTCGACCCGGACAC
>JASHYB010000066.1 GCA_030043255.1 Thermoplasmata archaeon
CGACCGCGGCCTGCGTCCACGGCGTCCACGGGTCGGACGGTCCGGCCGGCGCGGGGGGGCTCGTCGGCACGGCGGCCTCGGTTCGGAGGCGCTTTACCCTCGGTGCCGTCTTAACGGTTGGCGATGGCCGGCCTCGTGCTCGTGCGGTACGGCGAGCTCGCGCTCAAGTCCCCGCCGGTCCGGCGCGAGTTCGAGACGACCCTGCGACGCAACATCGTCCAGCAGTTCCTCCACGCCGGGATCGAGCTACGGCTGCGCTCGGACCGGGGCCACCTCTACGCCGAGGTCGGGGACGTCGACCGCGGGGTCCGCGTGCTGCGCCGGATCTTCGGGGTCACCTCGGTGAGCGTCGCCCACGAGGTCGCCACCGACCGGGCCGTCCTGCGTGAGCGGCTCTTGGAGCTCGCCGAGCCGAAGCTGGTCGCGGGCGCGTCGTTCGCCGTCCGCGCCCGACGGACCGGGAGCCACCCGTTCACCAGCCAGGAGCTCGCACGGGACCTCGGCTCGGACGTGCTGGAGCGGTTCGCCGACCGCGGCCTGCGGGTGGAGCTCGGCCGGCCGGACGTGGAGCTGTTCGTCGAGGTCCGGGGACCCAGAAGCTACCTCTACTTCGACCGGAACGGCGGACCCGGCGGGCTCCCGCTGGGCGTCGCGGGTCGCCTGGTCGCCCTCGTCGACGGCGAGCGCGGGGCGCTCGGGGCCTACCTCATGATGAAGCGCGGGTGCCGGACGGCGCTCGCCGTTCCGCCGTCCGGCGGGGGACTGGTGCGCTCGGTGCTCCTGCGGTTCGACCCGTCGGCGCCCGTTACCGAGCTCGAGGCGGCGGAGGTCGACTGGACCCCCCGGCTGGAGGCGATCGCCCAGGCGGTCCGGGCCGACGGGGTGGTGCTGCCGTTGCAGGTCGACGAGTACCCGGCGGCGCGCGCGGCGTGGGGGGAGGTCGTCCTCTTCTCCCCGACCGTCGGGCTGTCCGACGACGAGGTCCGCGTCCGGTGGGCCGAGGTCGCCGGGCTCGCCGGCTGACCGGCTCGGCAGGTTTAAGAACGGGACCTGGGTGCGGCCGCCCGGAGAGCACCGTGCCGATCTACCGCGTCTCCGGCGCCTTTCTCGCCCGTCGCGGCGACTGGCAGCCGTTCACCAAGGACCACGACGCGCCGACGCCGGAGGTCGCCCGGGAGTGGGCGTACTCGGAGATTGGCGGCTGTCACGGGGTGAAGCGCCAGCTGATCCGG
Source organism: Thermoplasmata archaeon (assembly GCA_030043255.1). Taxonomy (GTDB): domain Archaea; phylum Thermoplasmatota; class Thermoplasmata; order Lutacidiplasmatales; family UBA184; genus Lutacidiplasma. The sequence continues at coordinate 1,233 of JASHYB010000066.1, forward strand.
ATCGACTCGGTCACCGCCGCTCCGGCCTCATGAGCCTCCCGTCGCCCCCGGCGCCCGAGCGCCAGGTCGAGGAGGACCTGGTCCGCCTGGATGCGTACCGCAACCAGCTGAGCGGCCTCGTCCAGCAGCGCCAGATCCTGATCGCCTCCCGGCAGGACCACGCCCGGGCCCGGGAGAGCCTGGACGGGATCGACCGGTCGGACGGCGCTACCGAGTACCTGCTTCCGCTCGGCGGCGAAGCGTACGTCCGGGGCCGGGTCGACCGGGGCGTCCCCGCCCTCGTCGGGATCGGCTCCGGGGTCGTCGTCGAGATGGACCGGCCGAAGGTCGCCGAGCTGCTCGCCCAGCGCCTCGGCCGGCTCGACCAGGCGCTCCGCGAACTGGAAGGTCAGATCGCCGCGCTCGACGAGCGGATCCAGATCGTCTCCGGACGCATCGAGAACGCGACGCGCGGCTCCGAGGCGGGCGGCGATGTGGGCGGCCCTCAAGGCTAGGCTCCGGCGGCGAGAGGCCGAGGAGGCTCCGACCGAGGCCGCCGCGACGCCCGCTGCGCCGGCCCAGCACGCCCCGGAGGCCTCCTCCTCGAGGCGCTCGAGCGCTCCGGCCCCGCGCACCAGCCCCGAGCCAGCCCCGCGCGGCGGCGCGGAGGACGTCTTCGCCGACGGACTGTTCGGTCAGCGGGTCTCCGACGAGACGCTGGACGACCTGCTGGACACCCTGGAGATCGGCCTGCTGGAGTCGGACGTCGCGCTGCCGGTGGTCGAGCGGCTCCGCCGGGACCTCCGCAAGGAGTTCGCCGGGCGCAAGCTACGACGGGGGCTGGACGTGGAGGAGGTGATCCGGTCCTCCCTCGAGCGGAGCGTCCGGGCCATCCTCGCCCAGCCGCCGCTGGACCTCGCGGCCCGGATCCGGGGGCATCCCGGCCGCCCGTTCGTCATCCTCTTCGTCGGCGTGAACGGGACCGGCAAGACGACGACCGTCGCGAAGATGGCCGTCTGGCTGCGGTCGGCCGGCTTCTCCGTGGTCATCGCCGCCGGCGACACCTACCGGGCCGGCGCGATCGAGCAGCTGCTGGTCCACGGCGAACGGCTCGGCGTCCGCGTCGTGCGTCAGCAGGAGGGGAGCGACCCGGCGGCCGTCGGCTTCGACGCGATCGAGCACGCGAAGGCGAAGGCGGTCGACGTGGTGCTCGTGGACACTGCGGGCCGTCAGCACACCAACGAGAACCTCATCGAGGAGGCAAAGAAGATCCGCCGGGTCACCGCCCCCGCGCTCACGCTGTTCGTCGGGGACGCTCTCGCCGGCAACGACGTGATCACCCAGGCGCGCGAGTTCGACCAGGCGATCGGCCTGGACGGCCTGGTGCTGACGAAGCTGGACGCCGACGTGAAGGGCGGAGCGGCCCTGAGCGCGACGTTCGTCACGAAGAAGCCGATCGTCTTCGTCGGGGTCGGCCAGGGCTACTCCGACCTGCGCCCGTTCGACCCGGAGTGGATGGTCCGCCGGCTCTTCGCGGAGGAGGCGGCGGCCTGAGCGCCGGCATCGAGGTCGTCCTCGTCCGCCCGAAGGAGGACGGGAACGTCGGCGCGGTCGCCCGCCTCGCCCGGAACTTCGGTGCCCGACGGCTCGTGCTCGTTGCACCCCGGGCCCGGGTCGGCGCCGAGGCCCGCCGCCGCGCCATGGGGGGCCTCGCGCTCCTGACGGCCGCGACGCGCGCGCCGGATCTGGTTCGGGCGGTCGCGGGGGCCGACCTCGTCGTCGGCACCACCGACCTGTCGCTCGGCCGGTCCAGCTCCTACCTCCGGCGGTCGATCTCCCCCGAGCGGCTGGGCGAGATCGTCCGCAGCTCGGTCGGGACCGTCGCCGTCGTCTTCGGGCCCGAGGACAACGGCCTCTCCCGCGAGGAGCTCGCCCGCTGCGACCTGCTGGTCCACGTGCCGGCGCGACGCGAGTTCCCGACGCTGAACCTCTCCCACGCGGCGGCGGTGGTGCTGTACGCCGTCCACCGCGCGCCGGCCGCGACCGACGCGGAGTCGACCCCCGCCCCGGAGGTGACCGAGCTGAACGGCCACGAGAAGGAGCTGTTCCTCGAGCGGCTGGGGACGCTCGCCGCTCGGGCCGCCTACCCGGCGCACAAACGACGGGGTTTAATCCTCCAGTTCCGTCGCCTGCTCGGCCGGGCGACGCCCACCGAGGCGGAGTACCGGATGATGCTCGGGCTCCTCGCGAGCCTCGGGCGTGCGATGGACCGGGAAGGTCGTGATGGGCGACGGCAACGGTGATTGGCTCAGGGTCCGGGGCATCGGCCGGGAGCGGTTCGCCGGCTACCTGGCGGACTACCTGGCGACGCTCGGCTACGCGGTGCGCCGCGACGAGAGCGCGGAGGG
>JASHYB010000067.1 GCA_030043255.1 Thermoplasmata archaeon
AACTCGATCTTCGAGGTCTACCGGGTCTACGGGGTCGAGGCGGCGCGGGCGGCGCTCATCCAGGAGGCGAACCGGACCCTCGCCGAGCAGGGCCTCGGCGTCGACATCCGCCACCTGATGCTGGTCGCCGACGTCATGACCAACGAGGGGGACATCCGGGCCATCGGCCGCCACGGGATCAGCGGCAAGAAGACCAGCGTGCTGGCCCGCGCGGCGTTCGAGATCACCGCGGCGCACCTGTTGCGCGCCGCGATCACCGGCGAGGTCGACGAGCTCAAGGGGGTCGCCGAGAACATCATCGTCGGCCAGCCGATCACCCTCGGCACCGGCGCGGTCAACCTGGTCTACCGGCCGCTGCCCGGCGTCGTGCTGCCCCCGGCCCCGCCCAGCCCGCCCGGCCCCGAGACCGCCGAGCCGCCGGCGGCCGACGCCCCGGCGGAGGAGGTGTAGGGGATGGACCTGAACCACGCCCTGAAGGTCGCCCTGGAGACCGGCAAGGTGCGCCTCGGCCTGGAGGAGAGCCGGGAGGCGGCCGACGCGAAGAAGGCCCGGCTGCTGATCGTCGCGAACACCTGCCCGGACCCGAAGCTCCGCAGCGAGCGGGCCCTCGGCAAGATCCCGGTCTACCACTTCGACGGGACGGCGGTGGACCTCGGCCAGGCCTGCGGCAAGCCGTTCCCGATCAGCGTGATGGCGATCCTGGACCCGGGCTCCAGCGCGATCCTGACCCTCGAGACGTAGGGCGGGCCGGAGGCCACGCCGATGCCCGAGGTCTCCTTCGACAACGAGACCCTCGGCTACATCCGCATCTTCGAGGAGCGGACCGGCGCCCGCGTGAAGGACTGCTTCGAGGCGGAGGACAAGCTGGTCGTCCTCGTCGTCCCCGGGGACGTGCACAAGGCGGTCGGGCCCGGCGGGGTGCTGGTCGACCGCCTCAAGGGGATGCTGAAGAAGGAGATCCAGGTCGTCGAGTACGCGGACGATCCGGAGACGCTCGTGCGCAACATCTTCTACTGGTACTCCCCCAAGCAGGTCGACTTCGGGCCGAAGGGCAGCGGGCGGCACGCGACCGTGACGGTCGACCCGGCCTGGAAGGCCCGCGCGATCGGCAAGGCCGGCAAGAACCTCAAGGTCGCCCGCGCGATCCTGATGCGCCACTCCGACATCGTCTCGGTCAGCGTCGCGTAGGGCCCGGTCCGGACCCCAACGTCATCTGCGGGACGGTCGTCCGGACGCCGTGGTCGCCCGGGCGCCGACGATCCGCGCGGTCCTGTTCGACCTGGGCGGGACGCTGATCGACGAGCGGGACTTCGCCGGCTGGGTCGAGCTCGCCCGCGGCATCTACCTCGACCTGACCCCGGAGGAGCTGGGGCACGCCTACGGGGAGGTCGAGGGGGAGGACGACCTGCGCGCGCCGGCGCCGGACGGCCGGGTCGCCCACGTCGCGTTCTGGCAGCGGGTGCTGGCCCGGGCGAGCGGCCGGGAGGTCAGCGCGGAGGCGGCCGCGCGCTTCGTCGACGCCCGCCACGCGCGGGCCGACCCGCCGATCGCGCTCTACTCCGACGTCCGCCGCTGCCTCGAGCACCTCCGCACCGAGCGCCGTCGTCTGGGCGTCATCTCGAACTCGAGGAGCGAAGCGTCGGTCCGCCGCATGCTCGACCGGGCCGGCGTCCTCAGCTACTTCGAGCGGGTCGTCTCCTCCGGGACGGAAGGGGTCGCCAAGCCGGACCCGGAGATCTTCCGCCGGACCCTCGCGCGCCTCGGCCTACCGGCCGACGAGGCACTGTACGTCGGCAACCTGCCGCGGACCGACGCCCGCGCGGCTCAGGAGGCGGGGCTGCACGCGGTCTGGCTGCACCGCGACGGGACCGGCCTCGGGGACGACCCGCCGGAGATCACCTCGCTGCTCGAGGTTCCGCTGGTCGTACGCCAGCTGGAGCGGGGCGCGCCGGTCGGCGGGCCGCTCGGCGTTAAATAGCCGCGCTCGCTGCTTCCTTTCACCGCGTCCGGGGCCCTCGGGCCCGCGGACAAGGGGACGCCGCCACGGCGGGCCGGGGACCCGTGAACCGGTCTCTTCCAGGGCGACGCCACAGATGGCCCAGAGGGGCGTGGAGCCCCGAGAACCCCTCCCTGCGGGGAGCGACCTCTCGGGACTGACGGAAGCGAGGCGCAAGCAACGCATGCGAATAGCTCGATCGTAGCAAGAGAGCAATTCCGCCAGTCACGAAAGATCGGTCACGACCACGTACAGACACGAGAACGAGAGAACCCGAACACACACGTTAGTGTGCTCATCAATCCGGTTGATCCTGCCGGCGGGCACCGCTATTGGAGTTCGCTTAAGCCATGCGAGTCGAGAGGGGTAAGCCCTCGGCGCACTGCTCAGTAACACGCGGACAATCTGCCCTCGAGACGGGGATAACCCCGGGAAACTGGGGATAATACCCGATAGACCTGAGATGATGGAAGGCTCCCAGGTCGAAACCCTGCGGGGCTCGAGGATGGGTCTGCGGCCTATCAGGTAGTAGGGGGTTTCACGGACCCCCTAGCCGAAGACGGGTACGGGCTTTGGGAGAAGTCGCCCGGAGATGGATTCTGAGACACGAATCCAGGTCCTACGGGACGCAGCAGGCGCGAAACCTCCACAATGTGGGCAACCACGATGGGGGAACTCCAAGTGCC
>JASHYB010000068.1 GCA_030043255.1 Thermoplasmata archaeon
AGAGCACGCCTGCCCAGCCGGCCCCGAAACGAGAGTCCGGCACCTAAGGCTTAGGCGAGTGGGTCGCGCCCTCACTCTGGCGGCCGATGCGGGAAGTCGAATCTGGCCCTACGGCCGTACCTTCATCGTCGCAAGACTGGCCCTCACCAGTTTCCGGACCAGGGGAAGTGGCAGGGGCTTGGCTGCCGGGAATCTGACGATGGACTTCGTGGTGGCGTAGCCGCGGAGTTCGGGGAGATGGTCCTCGACCGTGGGGGGCCTGAGGCACAGGATGATCGCTTGGCTGCGCAGCCCGAACCATACGAACATGCCGTTGTAGTCGTAGCCCGGGTACGAGAAGCCGGGCAGGTCGAAGTAGCTCGTGGTCTCGATGGCCCCCGGAGCCACGCTCCGGATGGCGGCCCGAACCCTCTGCAGTTCTCGCCGGACCTCCGCAGGACAACGTGCGATGTACGCGTCGACGCTCCGACGGCCCTCTTCACCATCCAGCTTCCTCTTCGCCATAGGATTGGGGAAGCCGTGGGGCGACAGGTGTCGGCTTGTCCGGGCGCCTCAGGAACTTAGAGAGCAGTACGAGAGGCGTTCGCCTTCAGGATCACGCATACACGCCCTTCGGGCGTAGGAACCGCACGACGTAGCCGTCCGGGTCGTTCACCATGAACGCCGTACCGTAGAGGCGCTCGGAGAGCGGCGAGTCGATCGGCGCCTTGGCCTGTTTGGCGAGATCGTAGATCTTCTCGACATCGTCCAGCTCGACCGTGATCATGAGCCCCGCACCGAGGGGCGTGCTCACCCAGTCCGCGTAGTCCTTGGCCATCGATCCTGCGTCCTTCGGGATCCGTCCGAGCGCGATGACCGCGTCCCCGATCCCCACCCCGGCGTAGTTCAGATGTCGGTCGTCACCCTGGGTCTCCCACCGGGTGTCGAACCCGAGCGACCGGTAGAACTTCACCGAGCGGTCGACATCTTTGACGTTCAGCATGACGCTCATCTCGGCCTTCATACGGACCTTCTCCCACGACAACAACGACCAGGGTTAAGGCATCGCGGCGGGCGAGGCCTAGGACTTCAATCTCCGGTTCGCCGGACGGGGGTCGCTGTCACGTCCTCTGTGTCGCGACGGTCGCAAACCGGCGGCCAGCAGCAGACGATCCTTGGTGGGCGATCGGCTGAACTCTCGGAGCACACCCGGCTCTCGACCGAGCTTCTTCGAACCGGACCGGTTCGTAGCCTCGCCGCCCAATGGCCTCGAATCGACACGCGTCGGCTGGACCCTGAGCTGAGCTGGGAATCGGCGCTGATGCAGCGGCCCCGAGCCTTCGCAGAGCGCACGAACCTTCTCGTCGACCAGGAGCCAGCCGCTCGGCCTCCGGCTGACGATGCCCGTCCGCTCAAGTCTCCGGAGTTCGGCGTAAACATTCGGCCGCGACAGCTCCGCGAGCTTCGCGATGCGGTCGGCGGTCTGAGGAACTCGGGTTCCCGCCAGCACGGAGAGCGTGTACGCCCGGGTCCTGCTGCGGAGCCTGGCGACGAGGGGGTCCTTCACCGAGCCACAATCCCGGAGGTCGTACGTCACCCACTAGTGGAAGCTACTAGTAATCGCCGGGCGGCCTTTCTGCCGGCATAGCGGCGCAGCACCCGGGGTCGAACGCTTTCATCCCTCCGTCGGTACGAGCGCCGCGACAGAGCTGCAGCCCCGGCCGCGGAGGCCGCACCCTTTCGCCGGCCCGCTGGTCCCTCCGCCCTGAGGGCCCCAGCGTTCAGCTTCCTTCGGCCCCCCTACGATCATCGAGATCCGGTGGACACCGACCCCGTAGACGTGTCCCAGAGGACCCTGCGCGAGTTCAGCGAGCGTGACGCTTCTCGGTCGGGCTCGGGCGCTGACGTCACGCCCGCTTCGGCCGGCGTCACGATTCGCGATCGTGGGAAGTGGAAGGAGGAAGTCTCTCGGTTTCTCGAATGGAAGCAGTCGGAGGCTCCGGTAGGAGATGGCTGGATCCGTCGTATGCGTTGGGAACTGGAGAGGTTCCCCCGACTCCTGGAACGAGTGGGCTGCCCGGAGGTGCACCTCGCGCCCGCAGCGGTCGGGCCGGAGGTCATCGACCGGCTGCGAGAACGGTTGCCTTGGGAGAAGTCGACGTTCCGGCTGCACTTCGCCGCGGTCCGCCCGTTCCTGGCGTGGGCGGGCAATCCCGTCGCTGCGCGCGGTCGGGTCTGGGCGCTCCCATCGGGCGAGCCAACCCACCGGCGATGGTTGACGAAGGAGCAGCTGGTCCAGCTGTACCGAGCCTCCCAGGGCTCCGGCCGTCTCTTGGTCGCGCTGGAGGGCTTCAACGGGCTCCGGCGAGTCGAGGTACTGCGACTTCGCGCCAAGGACGTGGGTCTCGACGAACAGGCTCTCCGAGTCTTAGGGAAGGGCCGCAACGGCGGCAAGTGGAGGACCGTTCCGGTCTATCCCCAGACCCGACCGCTTCTCGAGCGCGCCGTACTCGGTCTACGCCCCTCCGATCGTCTCCTGCCGATCTCAAGGTCGGGAGCCGACCTCCTGTTGATCAGAACAGCCGCGGCCGCGGGCCTGACGGCGCAAGGGGTAAGGGTCTCACACCACGACCTGCGGCGAACGTTCGGTAGGCTCGCCCATGCGGCCGGCATGGACCTGATCCAGTTGAAGAACCTCTTCGGCCACACTTCGGTCGAGATGACCGTGCACTACATCGGGTTGGACGCCGACTCGATGCGGGAAGGACTCGAGCGCTTGCGCGAGTCCCTGGGACACCTACGCTGATGTGGGGTCAGCCGCGGGAGGCGGGACTTCTCATGCCTGGCTTGAGGGGTCTCCGCCGGGGTCGCGCGACATGCCGCAGGTCGCTGCGTGCGCGTTGAGCTGCGCTTGACTCGAGAACGTGGCTCCGCAGGGGCAGGTGAAGGCTCCCGTCATAGCGTCGGCCGGATGCACAAGAGTAGGTCAAAGCTTCGCCGTCGAGCCGGCCTCTGCCGAGCTCGCTACGGGGCGGGATCGACACCGGACGCTGGCGAGCGCCCCGT
>JASHYB010000069.1 GCA_030043255.1 Thermoplasmata archaeon
GTCGGAGCGAAGGACGCCCTCGCCCGGGCCGCGGGGATCAAGCGGACCCCGATGCACGAGTGGGAAGAGCCCCCCTCGGGCGAGAAGACCTGAGCTCGGGGCCTCCGACCCCGGCGGCGTCGACGGCACGACCTGCCGTCGTCACCGGCCCGGTTCCGGCCGTCGGTCAGCGGACCGGAGCGCCGGGAGCTGAGCCCCCGGGGCGTAGCGCTCGCACCATGGACAGGTTCTTGGTCACAAAGCCCAGCTTCGTGTAGAGCGCCACCGCGCCCGGGTTGTCGACGTAGACGTAGAGGCCCATCCGGTCCGCCCCGTGGGCGACCGCCACGGTCGCCAGCTGCTCCAGGGCCTGGGCGGCGTAACCCCGCCGTCGGTGCTCCGGGTCGATCCAGAGCCACTCGACCCAGAACCGGATCTTGCCCCCGTGCCGCCGGCTGGAGTACCAGACCTCCCCGACGCGGCGGCCGTCCGTCTCGTTCGTGATGGTGGCGAAGAACCGTCCGGGGGTGGCGAGCCCTTCGGGCATCGCCTCGAGCAGTTCGCTGCGGCTCGCCTCGAGCGCTCCTTCCGGCGCCCACTCCCCTCGCTGGACCGACCGTTCGGCGTGGCGCGGTACGGAGCGCTCGACCGCCGCCCGGAACTCCGACTCGGTCATCGGCACCAACCGGACCATGGCGGTCCGGAGCCGGGCGGCGCATATCACGCCGGAGGGACGGTCGGGCGGGAGTGAACCAACCCTTTGACCCCCGGGGGTAGCCCGACGGCGCGATGACGAGCGAGCCGCCCCTCCCCGGACGCCCGGAGCCCACCGGCCCCGGGCGCGTGTTCCGCAACCGCAACTTCACGCGGTTGTGGATCGGCTCCGTGACCTCGGCCGCCGGGGCCGCGATCGGCTCGATCATCATCGTCTGGCTCGTCTACAGCGCGACGCATTCGGCGATCGCGATCTCCGTCCTCGGGATCGTGCAGTTCCTGCCGACGCTCGGCTTCGGCCTGCTGGCCGGGGCGCTCATCGACCGGCTCGACCGACGTCGCCTGATGATGACCTGCGACATCGCCCGGGCGATCACCTTCGGCGGCCTCGCCGTCTACGTGCTGGTGTACGGCGCGAACACCGTGACCCTGATCGCCGCGGTGTTCGTGGTGGCGACGTTCAGCACGATCTTCCGACCGGCGACCAACGCCTCCATCCCCCGCATCCTCGCGCCGGGCGAGCTGGCGGACGGCAACGGTCTGCTGCAGGGCGGCAGCATGATCGCCCAGTTCGTCGGGAGCCCGATGGGCGGACTGGTGCTGTTCGCCGTCGGGGCCTCGATCGGCCTGGCGATCAACGCGCTGACGTTCGCCGTCTCGGGCACGATGATCTTCCTGATGGTCATCGGGCCGGGACTCCCCCGCGCGCCCGCGCCGGAGGCCCGCCGGCCCTCGCTGTTCCGGGAGGTCGGCGACGGGCTGCGGTACATCCTGTCGCAGCGGGCGCTGCTCTGGATCACGCTGACGGCGATGGGGGCGAACTTCTTCCTCAGCATGTGCTTCGGCTTCACGGTCGTCTACGCCGTCGACGCCCTGCACCAGGGCGTGGCGGGCTACTCGATCCTCGTCGCCGCCAACACCGGCGGCTTCGCGATCGGCGCGATCCTGCCCGGCCGCCTGCACCTGGACCGTCGGCCGGGGCTCTGGGTCCCGATCATCTGGGGCATCACCGGCTTCTGCATCGTCGGCCTCGCCGCGGTACGGTCGCTGGAGCTTGCCGTCCTGCTCACCGTGGCGGCCGGGCTGACCCTCTCCACGGGGAACACCACCTGGCTCTCCGGGGTCCAGCGCTCCGTGCCGGACGAGTACATGGGCCGCTTCTTCGCGACCGACGAGGCGGGCAGCTTCGCGATGATCCCCGCCGGGCTCGCCATCGGCGGCGTCCTGGTCGTGTTCTACGGGATCGGCTGGATGTACCTCCTCGCGGGTGTCGGGGCGCTGGCGATGGAGCTGCCGTTGCTGCTCTCCCGGTCGGTGCGGAGCTGGGGCGTCGCCGAGCTCGAGCCGTTCTCCCCCGGGTAGACGAACGGGGACCGGGGCCCCCGGACACCACTAGGCGGCCATGGCCACCAGGTCCCGGGCGAGCTCGGACGGCCGCGTGATCATCGGCCAGTGGCCGGTATCGAGCACCCGGTGGGGACCCTCGAGCTTTCCCCACTTCCCCGCGACGATCTCGTCAACGGGGTCGCCGCTGCGAGAGCAGAAGACGTAGGCCTCGTGCACCCGGTCGTACGCCGAGCTGATCGTGATCGGGTCGGTGCCGAGTCGGAGGGGCCACGGCGTGGCGAGGGCGAGCATCCGGCGTCGAGCCTCCCCCTGGACGTCCGGACCGATCCGGTCGACGGTCGCTTCCGTGAGCGGCACCCCGAGGCTCCCCGCGGGAAGGGGTCCGAACTCCGCCGCGGGGTCAAAGCCCCCCTGCGGGGTCCGAACGCGCTCCGGGCGGAACGCGTCCAGGTAGACGACCTTGGCCACCTGCGCCGCGATGCGGTCCGCGACCGCGGCCGCTACCTTGCCGGCGAAGCTGTGCCCGACGAGGACGACCTCGTCGAGCTCGTTGTAGCGGATCACGTTCAGGACATCCTGGATCGCCGTCTCCATCCCGACGTCCCGGGAGGCGAGGTGGACCCGCTCGCCCATCCCGGTCAGGGTGACCGGATAGGCGGCGTGCCCGAGCCGCTCAAGCTCGGGCGTCAGCTGCTTCCACGCCCAGGCGCCCAGCCAGGCGCCGGGGATCAGGACGAATCGCGCCATGGATCGCGGTAGGTGGATTTCGGTAGATAAGTCGGTCCGGAGAACGTGGGTCAGGGGCCGCTACGCTTGCGCGGCGGGCCGTTCCACCGACGGCGGAGGTCCGCTCCGGTCGGCAGGTGGTGCCCCAGCGGAAGGCTAGGGACCGGCGGGCGCCGGAGCTGGAGAGCTCCCGTCCAGCTCGCGGACCCGCTCGATGACCGGCATCCCGTGGAAATCGGCGACCACTCCCGACGGCCGGAACCGGTTCCGCTCGTAGAACCGGATCGCCCGCGTCAGCGGTTCGGTCGTCCTCAGCGTCACCCGACGGCAACCTTCCCGGAGCAGCTCGGCCATCGCCCGGTCGAGCAGGGCCTGGGCCACCCCGGATCCCTGAAGTTCCGGCAGGACCGCCATGCCCCGCAGATGACCGGCGTCGGCCGACCGAAGGTGCCAGGCGAGCGTTCCGACGATCCGGCCGCGTGCGTCCACCGCGATGAGCACCCGCATCGAGGCGAGACGCTGGCGACCGAGCTCCTCGTTCAGGACGGTGTGGAGGAACGCCTCCG
>JASHYB010000070.1 GCA_030043255.1 Thermoplasmata archaeon
GTGGCGGTCGTCCTCGGCTCGGCGGCGTTCTCCTCGCTGTCGATGGTGATCGCGAGCCTGGTCCGGACCCAGGAGCGGTTCCTCGGGATCGGCCAGCTGATGACGATGCCGCTGTTCTTCGCGAGCAACGCGATCTACCCGATCGCGATCATGCCGGTCTGGCTGCGGCCGGTCGCCTACGCCAACCCGCTCACCTACCTCGTCGACGCCCTGCGGAACCTGATGACCCCGGGGGCGCCGACGCTCTTCCCGCTCGCCCTCGACCTCGGGGTCCTCGCCGGGGTCACGCTCGGGCTGATCGCGCTCTGCGCCTCGCTCTATCCCCGAATGGCCCAATAGCCCAGGGCGGCGGCCCCGAGGGGGTCCGGCGCCGGAAGCCTTTTCGCGCCCCGCCGCTGCCGTCGCCGTGGTCCCCCAACGCCTGCGCTACGCCGCCGAGTTCCTGGGACGGATCTGGTGGCTCCTGACCGCCTTCGGACTGCTCTACCTCGTCGCGGCGGTCGGCTTCTTCCTGCTGGACGGCCAGCGCTACTCGCTGTTCAACTCCTTCTACTGGGCGATCGTCACCGTCGGCACCGTCGGCTACGGCGACATCGTGCCGACGACGCTGGGGGCCAAGCTGCTCACCATGCTGGTCATCGCGACACAGATCTTCCTGCTCGGCTACCTCATCAGCGTGCTCTCGAGCGAAGGGGCCTCCGAGTCGCAGCGGCGGGCGCTCGGGCTGCTCGGGACCGACTTCAAGGGGCACGTGGTGGTCCTCGGCTACGGGCCGATCGCCCAGGCCGCCGTCCGCGAGCTGCTCGTCCAGGAGCAGCGGGTCGCGGTCGTCGTCGAGCGGCCGGAGGACGTGCCGAACCTGCGCCAGCTCGCCGGAGCGGACCGCCTCTACGCGACGTTCGGCGACCCGGTCGCGCCGGAGATCCTGAAGCGGACGAACGTCGCCGGCGCCCACAGCGTCATCGCCGCGACGGAGGACGACGGGCAGAACATGATCGGCGCGCTGAACGTGCGCTCGCTGGCCCCCGCGGTCCGCATCGTCGTGGCGGTCCACCGACCGGAGCTCCGCGACACCCTGCGCTCGGCCGGCGTCACCTACGTCGCGAGCCCCGCCGACACCGGCGGGCGGCTGTGCGCCTCGGCGGCGTTCGAGCCGGACGTGGCGAACGCCATCGAGGACATGCTCAGCGCGGAGTTCCGCGCCGACATCCAGGAGTTCGTCCTGCGCCCGAGCACCCCGGTCTCCTCCCAGACGTTCGGCGAAGCGGAGGCGCTGATCCGGCACGCCACCGGCTGCATCCTGATCGGCCTCGCGCACGCCGGCCCCACCGGCGAGTACGAGACGGTGATCGCCCCGCCGCCGTCCCGGCGGCTCGCCCCCGGCGACGCGATCCTGGTCGTCGGCGCGCTGGACGCCTCCAAGCAGTTCCGGCTCTGGTTCGGCGAGGAGCAGGGCCGCTAGCGGTTCGCGGCCCCCCGGGGGGCGTGCGGCGGCAGCACGTCGACCGCGAAGTCGGTCCCCTCCCAGGCGTTGCGGGCGGTCCACAGGAAGGTGAACCGGATCGGGCCGTGCGCCGGCTCGGGCACCGTCAGGTCTACGAAGTCGACCCCGACCCGGGTCGGCCGCGAGCTGTCGTCCTGCACCGTGGCCCAGCCGTCGGCGCTCCAGTGCAGGCGGAACGGCTCGCCGGCGACCACCCGCAGGACGGCGCCGGCCGGCACGCGCGGGGTGCGATGGTTCAGCTTCCAGATCACCGGCGCCGGGGCGCCCCGGGGGTGCCGCGCGGTGTGCCGGGCCAGCTCGGGGATCTGCTCGTAGGGCCGGCCGTCCCGGGCCGACCGGGCGAGGCAGAGGTACTCGCCGTGCGCCCAGGCGAGCGGCATCGCCGAACCGGTCGGTCCGCCGAGGGTCAGGTGCGCGGCCGGGCGGTCCGGCTCGTCCCAGACCTGCTCCGGCAGGAGTCCGGCCGGCGAGACGAACCGTTCCATCGCCTGGAGGTACGGTCGCACATCGTGGCCGGCGGCGAGCTCGTAGTGGCCCCGCTCCCCGGTGAGCAGCGGCCAGGCCCGGCCCTGCCCCCAGTCGACGAACGAGCTGCCGTCGGCCCGCTGGCCGTAACCGTCGTGGTTGTAGCGCCGCCAGCAGGGCCCCCGCGGGGTCTCCACCTTCAGGACCCGGTCGACGACCCGCAGCGACGCGACGATCGTCGGGTCGTCGGCTCGGCGCAGCCCGTAGCGCACCAGCTCGAGGAAACCGGCGTCGACCACCTCCTTCGCCGGGAAGCGGTTCGGGCCGTCGGGCGGCCCGTTCGGCAGCGTCAGCGGGGCGTCGATGGCACCCGCCTCGGGAGGCGGGTCCCCCGGCGCGGCCGGGCGGACCCGGACGTAGTGCCGCCGGACCTCCGGCATCAGGGTTCCCTCGGAGGTGACCGTCCAGTCCTCGACGCGCGCGTCCAGGAAGTCGGCGTACGCGCCCAGGAACTCGGCGGTGCCGCGGTCCCCACGCTCCCGGGCGAGCTCGGCCGCCGCGAACAGCGCGGCGATCTGCACGGCGAGCGTCGACGGCGAGTAGCCCGCGACCTCCTCCCAGCGGTCCTGCTGGCTCACCGGGCCCTGGCGGACGAGGAACCCGGCCGCCGCGAGCACCATCGGGTACGGGTCGAACTCCCCCAGCGCACCGTCCTTCGCGAGGCGGTAGGCGAGCAGGATCGGGTGCGCGACCTCGTCCAGTTGCAGCCCGGTCCAGTACGGCGTGCCCGGCAGCCAGAAGTTCTGCGGGAAGCCCCCGTCCGGGAGCTGCCGGCTCGCCAGGTAGACCAGCGCGCGGAGCGGGGCCTCGCGGTTGCCGACGGCGAGCAGGCCGGTCGCGATGTGGACCAGATCGCGGGTCCAGACCAGGTGGTAGCCGCCCCGCTCCTCGTCGCCGCGGTTCGAGCCCCAGGGGATCGCCAGGGAAGCGATGAACGCGCCCGGGAAGACCTTGTCCTCGTGGGCGAGCAGGACGCTGTAGCTGGCGTACAGGAGGGCCCCGCCGTCGGTGCTCGGCCCTTCCAGCGGCAGGAGATGGCGGCAGGCCCGCTCCCACTCCTCGAGGAACCGGGTCCGGGCGCTGGCGTACGGCACCGCGAGCGCCTGCAGCAGCGTCGTCGTCGCGTGCGGCAATCCCCGGCCGAGCGCCAGCGCGACCGTGAACTCCTCCCCGTCCTCCATGGGCAGCTCGCCCGTCAGGGCGACGTTGCCGTTCGGCGCGGACTCGAACTCCCAGTCGAGCTGCAGGTTCGCGTTCAGGTCGGTCCAGCCGTCGCTGCGGCCGACGTAGCCCACCGAGCAGCGGCGGTACGGCCGCGAGGCCGCCAGCGCGAGGCCGTTGCCGGGCTTGGCGGCCGCCAGGATCTTGCGGCCGCCGACCTCGAGCACGCTGGCGGAGTTCCCCCAGCCGCCGCCGTCCAGGTGCGGGGCGCACAGCAGGAACGCGCGCAGCCGGCCGCGCCAGGCGGGCGCGACCGTGAAGCGGACCCGCTCCAGCAGCGCGGGAAGGTGCGGGGAGGCGATCACCTCCTTGTCGATGGCGTAGCGGCCCTGGGGGTCGCGGCTGTACACGCGAAAGCCCAGCGCGTGACGGCTCAGCGGCTCGACGACCGGCTCCAGGTCCCGCTTCTCCTCGTGGAAGAACGACGAGCCGTCGGTGACCAGGAACTGGAGGTCGCGGGTCTGCGGGAGGTCGATGGTCGGGAAGTAGACCTCGGTGGCGATCCCCCGCCACAGGGTGAACCACAGCCGGCTGTCCGCCGAATAGGCGGTCCCGACGCCGTCCTTGTCGCCGTGCGTCCACCGCGGCTCCATCCCCGGCGCGCCGAACGCCTCGCCGCGCGACGGTGGGGGATCGCCCGTCTCGCCCATGCGCACCGACGTCATCAGGAGCCGCGGGGCGATACCGTCTCCCGTCCAGCGGCCCCGGGGTCCGGTCGGGGCTACGCGGCCGGCGGGCTCGGCACCGCCGGCGGGTCGGCGAGCGCCGCGCGGAGGACCGAGCGCGTCTGGCGGAAGAGGTGGCGGAACATCGGGGCCCGCACCCGGGCGGCGATGCCGACCGCCACGTGGAGGATCACGACCGGCTCGCTGGTGGACGGGACCTCGAGCCCGTGGTCCAGGCCGCTCGGCACGTAGTAGGAATCCCCTCCTCGGATCCCCCTCGGGCCGGTGTCGAACAGGAGCCGGGCCCGGCCCGAGACGACCGTGCCGTACTCCGGGAACCGGTGGCGGTGCGGGGTGAACGTGGTGCCGGGACCGATCCGGTAGAGCACCAGCGCCGTCCCCTCCCCTTCGACCAGGGAGCGCATCTCGACCCCCGCGCCCGCACGGACCCAGCCGGATCGGCGATCCTGCTCGCGCGGAGGGACCATCGCTGGGAGCGCCTCACCGTCCCCGACATTAAGGGTCATCGCCGCCCCGGCGGCGCGGAGGCGCTCGCTCCCGTCCCGGTAGGCGGGAGCCGTCACGTTCGCGCCCCGCGAAGCGGAAGCTGCGGCGCAGCTCTCCCAACCGCCCGAGGGTGGGGTCCGGCAGCTCGAGAGAACCGCCGGTGTTCCGTCCACGTGTGCGGGGATTAAGGCGGCCGATCCGATGGTGGACCCGAGCGTATGCACGAGGCCAGCTTCCCCCGACGCCCGACACGAACGACGCGCTTCCACCGAGCCGGTCGGTCCGGACAGGTGCGCACCTTCTACGGCACGACCGCACGCCCGGCGGACAGCGGCTTCCCCTGGCTCAAGGGTTGGCGGAACGCACGCTCGGCGGGGATCGGGTTCCCGACCATCAAGTGCACCGTGGAGGGCGAGCAGCCCGGCTACGGGAGCCAGCTGGGCTGGATCCAGTGGGTGACGCAGGACTTCCACGGGGAACGCAAGCCGGTGCAGCTCGTCGATCGGGCCCCCTCGCTGCTGAGCCTGGACCTGCCGTTCCTGTCCTTCGGCTACGCCCCGACGTTCTTCGACGCCCCGGCCTACAACTCCCTGCCGAGGATCGACTGGACCGCCTCGTTGTTCCTGACGACCCTGCCGATGATGGATCGACGCGAGCCGGTCGTCCCGCTCTGCGGCTGGGTCTGGGGCTACCGCATCGAGCGACGCGGCGGTGCGGTGCAGCCCTTGCCGCTCCGACCGGCGACCGCCGGCGACTGGCGTCGGGCCCGCCAGGAGCTCGCGCGCCGCCATCGGAGCTGGAGATTCTCCGCCCGCTTCGGCGACGACGCCCGTGGGTCCCGGGCGCCCGGTTAGCGCCCCCCGCGGATCCCGCCCCTCGTCGGGGAAGCTCCCTGGCGCTCTCGGTGGATCTCCTGATCGCTGCGGCCCGCGCGGCGGTGCGGCGCTAGCGCCGGGGGCTGGACCGCGCCGCGTCGAGCGTTGCGGCGGCTCGGACGATCGTGCGCAGGCGAGGGCGCGCCGCGCTCCCGGCGTCGGGGACCTTGACGTGGCGCAGCCGCTTACCGGTGCCCACGATCTCCGGATAGCGCGACGCGAGCTCGGCGCCCCGGAAGAGGCCCAGGTTGACGTGGTCGTCGTAGATCTGCAGCACGAGCACGTCCGCTCTCCCCGACCAAACCGGCTGGCGCCACTTCACCTGCTCCCGCAGTCCGGGCGCTGCGAGCCGAATTGCCGCGCGCAACGCCCGGGCGACCGAGGCTCGAGGCGGGTCCAGCCCGCGCAGTAGATCGTCGACGGTCGGAACAGAGCCCGCTTCCTGGCGCACGACCGACGCCCGGGCCCCGCGGCGGGAGGCGGCTCGGGACATGGCCGGACCTAGGGTTGGGCGGGAGCCGCTGCCTGGCACCGGGTGCACCGCGGGGACCACGGCGCGTTCACGAGGCCGCAGTTGGGACACTTCCAGGCCCGGCTGCGGGCCCTTGGCGACGGCCCGCTCGGAGGCGGCGGGCGCTCCCCCGGGAGGGGTGGGGCG
>JASHYB010000071.1 GCA_030043255.1 Thermoplasmata archaeon
CCCTCCGAGGCGATCCCGGCGGTCGTCCGCGCGCTCGGGGCCTGTGGGCTGACGCACGGGCCGGGCTGGAGCCGGCTGGTCATCGAGAAGCCGTTCGGCACCGACCTCGCGTCGGCCCGGGCGCTGAACGCCGAGCTCCACCGCGAGTTCGACGAGCGGTCGATCTACCGGATCGACCACTACCTCGGCAAGGAGACGGTGCAGAACCTGATCGTCTTCCGCTTCGCCAACATGCTCTTCGAGTCGGTCTGGAACCGCGACCGGATCTCGCACGTCGAGATCACCGTCGCGGAGTCGCTCGGCGTCGAGGACCGGGCCGGCTACTACGACCGGGCCGGCGCGCTGCGCGACATGGTCCAGAGCCACCTGACCCAGCTGCTCACGCTGACCGCGATGGAGGTGCCGAGCGGGCTAGAGGCGGACGCCGTCCGCAACGAGAAGGTCAAGGTGCTGCAGTCGGTCGAGCCGCTCCGGCCGGACGACGTCGTCCGGGGGCAGTACGAGGCCGGCCGCGTCGGCCGCGCGCGCCTCGCGGGTTACCGGCAGGAGCCGGGGATCTCGCCGACGTCCCGGACCGAGACGTACGTCGCGCTGCGGGTGCAGCTGAACAACTGGCGCTGGCAGGGGGTGCCGTTCTTCCTGCGCACCGGTAAACGGCTGCCCGAAAAGCGCACGGAGATCATCGTGCACTTCCGGCGTCCCCCGGTCTGGTTCTTCCCGGGACGCGAACCGGCGGAGGTCAGCGCGAACCGCCTCACCCTGACGCTGCAGCCGGACGAGGGCTTCGAGCTCGCCTTCGAGATCAAGCGTCCGGGGCACGCGATCGAGCTGGAGACCCACCGCCTGCACTTCCGCTACGCCGAGGCGTTCGGACCGCTCGAGGACGCCTACCAGACGCTGCTGGTCGACCTGATGCGCGGGGACGCGACGCTCTTCGTCCGGGCCGACGAGGTCGAGGCCTCCTGGCGGGTGTACGCCCCGGTCCTCGCCCGTCCGCCGGCGCTGCGGCGCTACCCGGCCGGCAGCTGGGGCCCGAAGGACGCCGACCGCCTCCCGCGCGAGCTGGGGCACGCGTGGTCGACCGACTGAGCCCGCAGGTCCGGCTCCACGCCGACCTCCTGTCGGCGGCGCGCGCGACCGCCGAGCGGCTCGTCGAGCTCGCCGACCTCGCGTTCGCCGCCGGCCGGACCTTTGCGGTGGCGGTCTCCGGCGGCAAGAGCCCGGAGCCGCTGTTCCAGGCCCTGGCCCGCAGCACGGACGACGCGCGGCGCTGGAAGGACTGGCGGGTCTTCTGGTGCGACGAGCGCTGCGTGCCGCCCGGGGACGCCCGGAGCAACTACGGCCTCGCCCAGCGGCTCTGGCTGGGCCCGGCGGCGGTGCCCCGCGAGAACGTGCACCCGGTCGACACGTCGGTCCCCGCCGCCGACGCGGCGCGCCGCTACGAGGCGAGCCTGCGCGACGCCTTCGGCGCCAGCGCGCCGGCGACGTTCGACGCGGTCGTCCTCGGGGTCGGTCCGGACGGGCACACCGCCTCGCTGTTCCCGGGGGCGTCGACCCTGCGGGCGGGGACCCGCTGGGTCGCCGCGGAGCCGAAGCCGGGCCAGCCTCCGGCGGTCCCGCGCGTGACGCTGACCCTCGGCGGGCTCGCCCGCTCCCGGCGCGCGTTGTTCCTGGTCGCGGGGGCCGAGAAGCGCGACGCGATGGCGAGGATCCTGGGGTCCGGTTCCGCCCCGGCCGCTCGACCGCTGCTCCCGGCGGCCCGGGTCACGGCGCTCGAGGGGGTCGAGTGGTACCTCGACCGCGACGCCGCCCCGCTTCCCTGAGGGGCCCCGGCCGGTCCGCTCTTAACCCCCGGGCGACCTGAGCGTCCCCGCATGAGCGAACCGGCCCGACGCCCCGCGCCCGCGTCGAGCCCCCCGGCCGACGCGTCGATCAAGTTCGAGGAGCTGCCGCTGCACCCGAGCCTGCGCGCCGGCGCGCGGGAGATGGGCTACGTCGCCGCGACCCCGATCCAGAGCCGGGCGATCCCCGAGGCGGTGCTGGGCCGCGACCTGGTCGCCACCGCCCAGACCGGGACCGGCAAGACCGCGGCGTTCCTCCTGCCGATCCTGGAGCGGACGCTGGACCTGCCCCCGGGCCACATCTACGCGCTCGTCCTCACCCCGACCCGCGAGCTCGCGCTCCAGGCCGAGGAGTTCCTGCGCAAGCTCGGACGCTACACCCACCGCCGGGGCGTCGCGATCTACGGCGGCGTCGGGCTCGAGCCGCAGATCCAGGCGCTGCGCAACGGCGCCGAGATCGTCGTGGCGACGCCCGGGCGCCTGCTCGACCTGATGGAGCGCGGGCACCTCAACTGGAAGGACCTGCGCATCCTGGTCCTGGACGAGGGGGACCGGATGCTCGACATGGGCTTTCTGCCGGACGTGCGTCGCGTGCTGCGCGCGCTGCCGCGGGAGCGCCAGACCATGCTGTTCAGCGCGACGATGCCGCCGGAGGTCGTCGACCTCGCGCGCGAGTTCCTGCGGTCGCCGAAGATGGTCCACGTCGACCCGACGACGGTGGCGGCGGTCGGGGTCTCGCACCTCGCGCTCCCGGTGCCGTCCCATCTCAAGGCGGAGCTGCTGCGCGAGCTGCTCTTGGACGAGACGATGACCAGCGTCCTCGTGTTCGCCCGCACCAAGCACCGGGCGAACCGGCTCGCCCAGCAGCTCGTCCGCTGGTCGATCCCGGCCGCCGTCATCCACGGCAACAAGAGCCAGAGCCAGCGGGTCAAGGCCCTCGAGGGGTTCCGCGCCGGGACCCACCGGGTCCTGGTCGCCACCGACCTCGCCGCGCGGGGCCTCGACGTCGAGGGGGTCAGCCACGTCGTGAACTACGACGTGCCGCACGAGCCGGAGGTCTACATCCACCGGGTCGGCCGGACCGCCCGCGCCCAGCGTCGGGGCGACGCGTTCACGCTCGTGAGCCCGGACGAGGAGGCGGACCTGAGCCGGATCGAGCGGCTGCTCGGCTTCGGCATTCCGCGCACCAGCATCCCGGGGTTCTCCTACAACGCCCCGCCGTCCCCCTCGGGCGGTCACGGCGGCGCCGGGCCGGGCCGCCGCGAGAGTTACGGGGGTGGTCGCGGCGGCGACCGGGGCCGGGGACGCGGCCGCCGGGGCCCTCCCTCCGGAGGCCGCTCGGGTCCTCCGCGCCGCGGGGGGGCCCACCGCTCCCGGGGCGGTCACCAGCGGTTCTGAGCGGGAGCTCGGGCCCGGAGGCGCCGGAGATGACCGACCGCACCGAGCACTTCCGCATCGAACAGCTCGACGACGGGCTCTACGCGGCGATCGCGACGGAGGACGGCTTCGGGCTCTGCAACGCCGGCATCGTCGACCTGGGCGGCACGACGCTGGTGTTCGACGCGATGCTCACCCCCCAGGCCGGCACCGCGCTGGGACGCGCGGCCGAGCGGCTCACCGGCGCGCCCGTCGGCCTACTGGTCAACAGCCACTACCACGGCGACCACGTGCGGGGCAACGCGGCGGTGGGGGCGGTCCACGTCGTCTCGACCGCGCGGGTCCGCGACCTGATCGCCGAGCGCGGACCGGTGCACCTTCGCAGCGACACGGAGGAGGCGGCGCGCGAGCTCGCGCGGCTGCGTTCGGGCGAGCTCGCGGTGGGCGAACGGGAGCGGCGGGTCTTCGAAGGGTGGTTCGAGGGGATCCTCGCCACCCCCAAGGAGCTCGAGCTGCGGACGCCGGACCTCACCTTCGCGTCCGAGATGGTGGTGCACGGCCGGCGGCGGACCGCGCGGCTCCTCACGTTCGGCGGAGGGCATTCTCCGAGCGACGTCCTGCTGCAGCTGCCCGACGAGCGCGTCGTCTTCCTCGGGGACCTCCTGTCGGTCGGCTTCCATCCGTCCCTGATGGACGGCGACCCGGAGGAGCTGGTCCGCATCCTCGGCCAGGTCCGGGAGCTCGGGGCCGACCGGGCCCTGCCGGGCCACGGGCCGGTCTCCCCGGGCACCTCCGTCCGGGAGATGGAGCGGTACGTCTCGGGGATGCTCGCGAGGGCCCGGCGGGCCCGCGAGCGCGGCCTCTCCCGCGAGGAGTTCGGCGCGGTGCCGGCGGAGCCGCCGTTCGACCGCTGGACGTTCTCGCAGTTCTTCGCGGACAACAGCCGGTTCGTCTACGACTGGCTCGGCCGCCCCCGGCCCACAACGGCCTAGGCGGGGGACCGCGCTAGCCTTCCAGGTCAAAGTAGATCTTGACGGTCGCGTGATACTCCACGACCTTCTGATCGGTCACGCGGCCCTCGAGCTCGGTGACCCGGAACCAGCGGAGGTTCCGGACCGTCTTGGCGGCGGTCCGCACCGCGTTGTCCGCCGCCTTCGCGAATCCTTCCGACGATACGCCCACGACCTCGGTGACCTTCTGCACCATGGCAACCTCGCCCGGGCTAGCCCGCGGCGCGATTAACCGTGCCGGACCCTGCCGGGCGGTCGACCTCGGCGGCTCCGGTCGGGCCGTCCCGGGCGGAACGGCTGCCGGCGGGAGCGATCCGCAAGCCGAGCAACAGCTCGCCCGGGACCAGGCGCATGCGGCTGCGGAGCCCCCACGCGCCCAGGCCTCCCTCGCGCCAGCCGGTCTCCTTGCGCTCGACGGGGCGGAACCCGCGCCCTTCGAAGAGCCGGCGTGACGGGAGGTTGTCCGACTGGACCGCCGCGTAGACGACCTCGACGTGCCGAGCGCGGAAGATTGCGAGCGCGTCGTCCAGGAGCCGGGCGCCGAGGCCGGCCTGGCGCAGGGGGGAGAGGACCGCGACGTAGTAGACGTAGCCGACCTCCGGGACGAGCAGGTCGAGCAGCGCGACGCCGACGACCTCCCCGTCCCGCTCGAGCGCTCGGACGATCGGCACCTCCCGGAGCGTCCGCTTGGCGTGCCAGCGGTAGATGCCGACGAAACCGTCCCGGATGACCGGGACCGCCCGCTCCCGGGCCTCGCCGACGAGCTCCACGGGTCCCGGGAGCGGCGGCGACTCCTCGACCCCGGGCGGGTTCACGCCGGTACAGAGGGCGCGCCCGCTTGAGGCTGCGGGCCCCGTGCGGCGCGCGCTCGGGCGGGGCTACGAGGAGGGGGGCGCGGCGGGGGGCGAAGGAGGCGGCCCTGTCGGGGGAGGCGCGTACGCCGGCTCGACCTGGAGGGAGCGCGGCTTCACCCGCACCGAGATCGTCTCGGCCTTGGGGGTGACGAGATTCCAGCCGGCCTTGAGGATCGCGGCGCCGACGAGGTACTCGACGCCGAGGAAGATGAACGTCACGAGGAACTTGCCGTTGAAGGTGATGTTCACCGAGCCGTTGCCGCCCCCGGCCGAGCCCCCGCCGGTGACGATGTTGTAGGTCCCGCTGGGCGGGTTGACCGTGTAGTGGTAGGCCTGCACGAAGGCGTACAGCAGCAGCAGCAGGCCGACCACGACGAGCGCCGTACCGAGCGAGCGGTCGTACGTGCGGTCCATCGACCCTCAGTTCCGTCGGTCCCGGCAGATATAGTCCGCGCCGCGCTGGAGGGGGGGCGGGGCCCCAGCTAATGAGCTGCCCCCGGCGTCCGGGGGCGATGGCGGCCGACGCGGGGACCTGGCGCAAGCTCTCGCGCGCGGAGGAGGCGGTGATCGTCCACCGGGGCACGGAACGCCCGTTCTCCGGCGAGTACGAGCGCTTCGCGGGCCGGGGGACCTACACCTGCAAGCGCTGCGGCGCGGCGCTCTACCGCTCCTCCGACAAGTTCGACGCCGGCTGCGGCTGGCCGAGCTTCGACCAGGAGATCCCCGGGGCGGTCCGGCGCCTGGCGGACGCGGACGGCGAGCGGACCGAGATTCGCTGCGCGGCCTGCGGCGCGCACCTCGGCCACGTCTTCGAGGGGGAGCGCCTCACCCCGAAGAACGTCCGGCACTGCGTGAACTCGATCTCCCTGCTCTTCGTCCCGGCCGACGCGCCGGCGGGCCGCTCGCCGTAAATCGGCCCGCGACCTGCCGCGCCCGATGTGCGACGTCGAGGACGCGGACTACGCGGAGTACCTGAGCTTCGTCGAGGCGGCACGGATCTGGGCCCGCGCGACCGCCTCCAAGGTGCGGGAGCCGACGACCGTCCGCGGGCTGCCGGCCGACCTGGTGCCCGAACCGGTATCGGCGTAGAGCTCCGGGCCGCGGCCGGGCGTCGGTTGCCGTCCGGTTACTTCACCACGGTGGAGAAGGTGTACTTCGCCGCCTCGGTGTGCTGCATGAGGTGCTCGCCGATCTCCTCGCCCCGGAGGGACTGGAAACCGCAGACGAGGCAGCGGTAGAGGATCAGCTCGACGGGGCGGGGGCCGACATTGTCCGGCAGCGGGGACGGCGGCATCCTTCGTTGCTACGTCAGGGGGGTT
>JASHYB010000072.1 GCA_030043255.1 Thermoplasmata archaeon
GACGGGGAGCGGTCGGTCCAAGACCTGGCCGACCGCACCCACATGGCGCAGCCCGCCGTCTCGAAGCAGCTGCGCATCCTGCGGGAGTCGGGTCTGGTCGCCCTCCGGCCGGCCGGCCGCGAACACCTCTACTCGATCCGGGCGCAGTCGCTCCGCGAGGCCTCCGAATGGCTTTCCTACTACGAGCGCTACTGGCAGCAGGGCCTGCGCCGGATGGACACGGCCCTGCGGCGGGAGACCCGACGGCGGGGGCGGAGACAGCGGTGAGCGGCCCCTCCGCGTCGGACGTCGCGATCCGGATCGAAAGGATCCTGCGGGCCCCTCCGACGCGGGTCTTCCGGGCCTTCCTCGAGCCCGAGCTGATGCGTCAGTGGATCGCGCCGGACGACCTGGACGTCGACCGGGTCGTCGTGGACCCTCGCGTCGACGGCGCCATCGAGGTGTGGCACTCGCGCCACGGCGAGAGCACCGGCAAGTTCGAGGGGCGGTTCGTCAGGATCGACCCGCCGCGGGAGCTCGTCTACCGCTGGGCTTTCGTCGGGACGGAGCCGGAGAAGGGCGAGTACTTCGACACCCTCGTCACGGTCCGTCTCCGTCCCTGGGGGGACGGTCGGACGCAGGTCGTCGTCGTCCACGAGAGGCTGGCGGAGCTCCGCCGCGGGGCCCCGCACATCGTGGAGCGGATCGTCCCGGGCTGGGAGAACTGCCTGGACAAGCTCGAGCGGGCGGTCCTCGACGGCCCCGCGGGCCGGTCCTGAGCCGGCGAGCTCGGGCCTTTGCGCCGGAGCAACGCCGACGAACCGGGTCCGGTCGCTCGGCAACGCGAGGGTCGACGACCGGCTCATAAGGGCGAAGACCTCCCGGCCGAACATGCCCGACAGCCCGAAGAAACATCGCGACGCGCCTCCCTACGGTCTCCACCCTCAGTTCCGGCAGGTCTACGCCGAGAGCTTCAGCGCCGGCTCGGAAGGGGCGCTGCTCCGGATCGGGGTCGGCAGCATCGCCCCCGAGATGGGCGAGGAGGGGATGGTGCGTCGGGTGGTGACCGACTTCGAACTGCTGATCGACCCGCCCGGCGGACGGTACCTGCTCGACATCCTCACGCAGTGGCTCGCGCAGATCGGTGCCACGACGGAGCCGGCCGGGACGTCCAAGCGTCGCGACTGAGTCGGGGAGGCTCCGTCCACCGGGGCCCGCGAGCACCACCGTACCCGGCCCCGCGCGCCGGACCTCGCCCCTGGCGCGGGGTCGGCAGCATCTCCACCCCAGCCGGGCGAAGGATCCGCTTTCGGATCCGGGCGGTTCGCCGGCGGCGGGGGGCGAGCGGAAAGCCGGCGGCGGAGCGGCTCAGCCGATCGAACGAGGACCGCCTCCGGCAGGGTCCGGCGCGCGGATGCCCCGCCGGGTGACGAGGCCGAGAACCCGGACCGGCCCCTCGACCGCGATCACCGCCGCGACGTCGGTGTCGTGCTCGTCCATGCGACGTAGCGACTCGTTCGCGGTCAGGTCGGCGGGCAGCAGCAGCTCCACGGGCTGGGCGACATCGGCCGCCAGGAGCTCGCCGCGCTTCTCGACCGGGATCTTCAGCAGCTCGGAGAGCCGGAGCGCCCCGTGCCAGGCCCCGGGGCTCTCGACCGACAGCACGGCGCGCCCGTGCGTCACCGCCCGGTCGATCGCCTCGCTGACCGGCATGGAGGGGGGCACGGGCTCGGACTCGTAGCGGGCGATCTCTCCGATCGTGGTCGTGGCCAGGAAGTAGTTCTGGTACTCCTCGCGGTGCGCGGGGCTCTGCAGGCGGCTCGGCAGCTGCTCCGAGTAGATGTGATACGGCCCGGTCACGACGTACGCGACGAAGATCGCCATCATCGCGGCCGGCAGGACGGTGTAACTGCCCGCCATCTCGACGACCATGATGAGCACGCCCAGCGGCGCCTTGGAGATGCCGCCGAAGAAGGACATCATCCCGACGATCGCGAAGACCGCGACGACCGACGTCGGCACGAGCGCGGGGAACAGGTCGTGGAACGTTCCGCCGATCGCGGTCCCCAGGAAGGCTCCCACGACCACGCTCGTGCCGAAGAGCCCCGCGCTGCCGCCCGAGCCGACGACGAACGTGGTCAGGGTCATCCGGACGACGACGGCCGCGACCAGCAGCGCGATCAGCCCGACCGTGAAGCTGCCCAGGTCACCGGCCACGGCGACCTGGACGAACCCGTAGCCGATCGACAGCGAGGACAGCGAGACGAAGTGCCCCTTCTCCGGGAGGGCGAAGTACGCGCCGAGAAAGATCGCCGAGGCGACCGCCGCGCCGACGGCGGGCCCCCACGGACGGGCCCAGCTCCGGCTCCCGAACCACCGGTCGCCCCGATGGTACATCCAGGTGAACAGGATCCCCGCGGCGCCGCAGGCGATCCCGAGCACCAGGAACAGCGGCAGCCGCTCGGGGTTGAACGCGTAGCTCGCGAACGTCGCCGGGGTGGCGAACAGCGTGTGGAAGCCGAAGATCGAGGAGTAGACGGAGTAGGCGACCACGGAGGAGATGATCCCGGGGACGAAGACCTCGGGCTCGAAGTCCCCCGTGTAGAGGATCTCCGCCGCGTAGACGGCCCCGCCGAGCGGGGCCCGGAAGATCGCCCCGATCCCCGCCCCCATGCCGCTCGCGAGCGCGATGCGCCGTTCCCGGTCGCTGAGCCCGACGAGGCTGGCCCACAACGACCCGAAGCCCCCGCCGATCTGCGAGACCGGACCCTCTCGACCCCCGCTCCCGCCGGTCCCGAGGGTCACGGCGCTCGTGATCGTCTTGAGGATCGGCACCCGCAGCCGGACCTTGCCGGATTGCCGGTGGAACGATCGGATCGTCGCGTCGGTGCCGTGCCCGGCGACCTCGGGCGCCAGCTTCCAGGCGACCAGACCGACGAAGAGACCTCCGCCGGCCATCAGGACGGGGACCCAGAACAGCTGAGGGAGCGAACTGCCCCAGGTGAGGTGGGCCGGGTTGAGCGTGCCCTCGGTGGGCAGCGTCAGTCCGGCCAGGTCGTTGAGCAGGACCTGGGAGACGACGGTGATCAGGTAGTAGAACGCCGCCGCGCCGAGTCCCGCCACGATCCCGATCGGGACCGCGAGGACCGCCCAGCGGGCGAGGTCCCGCGAGACCGAGACCCAGGAACGGGGGGCGGACGGCCCCTCGGTCTTCGTGCCGCGTCGCCAGAACCGCCACGGGCTTCGGTCTCCGAGCTCCGCTGCGGGACGGGGGGGACTGCCGGCGGCCGCTTCGCTGGACGACGTGATCCGCTCACCTGCAAAAACGGCCGCCCAGCGTCCGATGGATAGTAGGGTTTGCGGGGAGCGAGCCGGCAGCGAACGAAAGCAAGGACCGGACCCGCGCCAGCCCGTCGACGTCGGAGGTCGACCCCACCAACTCTCCCGGGCGCGTACGGACCGTAGCGTCGGGTCGTTCACCGCTCATGAGCCTCCCCGCGCTGCCCCGGTCCGGACGGCTCGACGGGTCGAACGTCCCCGACGCCGGCCGACGGAGCGAGGGTGCGGATACAGAAGCCGGGAGCTCGGGAGTCGGTCCGAGGTCCGCCCGAGCTGTTCACCGGTGCCGTCTGGATCGACTACCTTCACCAGGCGGTCCCACCGGCCCGAGCCCAGGTCCAGCACGTCACGTTCGAGCCGGGCGCGAGGACCACGTGGCACACCCACCCGCTCGGCCAGACCCTGTTCGTGACGGCGGGACAGGGATGGATCCAGAGCGAGGGCGGGCCCGTCGAGGAGATGCGAGCCGGCGACGTGGTCTGGCTACTCCCGGGGGAGAAGCATTGGCACGGGGCGACCTCGAGCCACGTGATGTCGTTCCTCGCGATCCAGGAAGAGCTCGACGGGAAGGTGGTCGAGCCGATGGAGCCGGTCTCGGAGGCTGAGTACCCACCCTCGGGCTACCGGAGAGGAAGTCCTACCTAGCGCGAGCGCTCGCGGAACCACCAGCGGTGGGCCCGCCGGGATTCGACGCCGTTGTCCCCCTCGGCTGCTCAGGGCGGTGCGACGGGGTACCCTCTATTCCGCGTGGGGGACCAGTCGAGCCAGACGTCGGTCGTACGTTGCCAGGTAGTCGATCTTCATCTCCCGCAAGGTTGCGATCAGGGAGGCATCCGTGAAACTGAGACCCTGATCCCGGAACCTCCGGTACTCTTCCCAGGCGGGTTCGAGGACAGCCACTCCCAGTGAAACCGCCGTCAGCCCCCGGAGCCCCGGCGTCGGCAGGGGCAGGAAACGCCGAAGCGACTCCTCGAGGTCCGCGGACTGGGTCCGCGCCCGGGCCAGCATGAACAGCTCATCGATGACATGATCGGAGACGAACGGCTTTCCGAACTCCCGTCGGGCGACCCGAGAGACGAGCCCCAGCGCCTCTTCGTGTCGGGCGTCGTCCGCATGGAGAAAGGCGAAGATTACTCCGGTGTCGAGGAGGACCGTCACCGCACGGCCCTCGCGATCGTCGCATCGATCTCCTCTTCCCGGGTGGTGATCCCGGTACGCACGACCAGACGGCGGAGGCCTGCGATCTCGCGGGGGCTCATGGGGCGGTCGGCGTCGTTGGACCAGCGACGCTGCTGGGCCTCGCCGAGGTCCAGCAGCCACGCGAGCACGGCCTGCTGCGGAAGGCGACGGCCCCGGTGCACGGTGATTTCCCCCTGCAAACGGTCTAGCCGCTCCTTGTCCCGAGGGAGCATCTTCACGGACGTCGCCACGACAGAAAGTAGAATGCTCTACCAGATAGAGATTTCTACGTCTCTGGTGCCAGATGGCTGCGGAACATCTACCTCCAGGGGCCGTCGAGCGCATCGAAGCCCACGAGCAGCGGTCCGCTACGAGGGTTCGTCGCAAGTTCGCCCAGGTACGTCCCGTCAGTCACGGACCTGGGGCGGAGGGGGAACCGGCCGTTCCGTGGTGTTTGCCCAAGGTCCGGACAGACCCCGCACGGGACGCCTGGGTCCCGCAACCTCGGTCAGGGATGGGTCGGATCGTAGGTCAGCTCGTAGAGTAAGCCGTCGGGTCCGCGGAAGTGCTGCCAAGCGTAGCCGGTCTGAGGATTCCGCTGAAGCTGCCCCTCCAGCTCGACACCGGCAGACCTAAGCTCCTGGCACGCCGCGTCGATGTCCTCGACCCGGAACCCGACCACGACCTTGTTCGCCCGGAACTGTTCCGGTCCATCGGGTCCCTCCGGCCCAAACAGCTCGAGGGCACCGCCCTCTGCGAAGCGAAGCGTGGCGAAGCTTCCGTCTCTCCGAGTCAGTCGAAGGCCCAAAACCTGCTCGAAGAACTGGGCCGATACCTCCACACTGGTTGTCTTCACCCCAACCCAGGCTACTCCTTGGACGCGCATGCGCCGACGCGAGGTCCGCTCCGAAGCTTACGTTTCCCGCCCCCGTGCCCGGGCCGGATTCCCCCATCCCTTAATCCCAAGAGGGGAGGCGAGGTGACGACGCGGTGAACCGACCTGTCGGGCACGGTCCGGAGAAGCTCCCGCACTTCGCCTTCGAGAATCGTCGGTTCCCTTTCCGAACGGACGGCGGGCCAGGTCCCGCATCTGCCATCCGCGGACGATCGCCCGCCGACGCCCCAAGGAGTTGACGAGGCTCCTCCCTCCGCCCAGGGGAGGCCGC